>CAJMDR010000076.1 GCA_905212215.1 uncultured Porphyromonadaceae bacterium | reverse complement strand
CGGCACATGCCTCAACAGGGGATGTATTCCTACCAAATGTCTGTGTGCCGCCGCTGAAACAATCGAGACCATCCGCAGTGCAAATGCTTTCGGCATTGAAGCTAATTGCGTTCCTTCCTTCGCAAAAGCCGCTGAACGCGCATCCTCTGTAGTTTCGGAACTTCGCGACGGCATTGAGGGTCTGCTCGGCAAAGTCAAGACAGTTCATGCCGAAGCACGCCTTGCCGCCGGACTGCACGTCATCGCCAACGGCGAAGAATATACCGCCGACCGCATTATAATAGCTACTGGCTCACGTCCTGCTTTGCTCAGGAACATAGACCCGGCGCTTTATCATACAAGCGACGACTTTCTGCCGAAGCGGCTCGTCGTCATCGGCGGAGGAGTCATAGGTCTCGAACTTGCGTCGATTGCCATGTCTTTCGGTTCAGAGGTGACTGTAATAGAATATTGCAAGGAAATTCTTCCAGGACTCGATTCCGAGATTGCAAAAAGACTGCGCATGCAGTTGTCAAAGCGCGGTATTCGGATTGTCACCGATGCAGCAGTGACAGCTGTCTCGGCAGATTCGACAGTAAGCTATACAAGGAAAGGGAAAGACGACACAATAGCCGGCGATTATGTGCTCGCTGCCGTCGGGCGCCGTCCTGTGATTCCCGAAGGATGCGAAGAAGCAGGCATCAGGCTCACAGACCGTGGATTTATTTCGACAGACGACGATTTCCGCACGTCCGCTGAAGAAGTCTTCGCCATAGGCGATGTCAACGGCGTCTGTATGCTTGCACATGCCGCATCGGCACAAGGGCGTCGGGTGCTTGGTATACCGACCGACCTCAGCGTAATTCCGTCGGTAGTATTCACCATTCCCGAATGCGCTTTCGTCCGTCGTCCGGGCGTTGAGACAGAATCGGTCAAAATACCTTACGGAGCAAATGGCAAAGCTCTTGCCTCGGGGCAGGAAGGACTGCTGAAACTTGAATACGAACCTTCGACACATAAAATCGCGGGCTGCTCAGTAATAGGACCACATGCCGCCGATCTCGTTGCGGAAGCCACTCTTGCCATTACTTCCGGTCTGACAGCCGAAGAACTCTGCCGCACAGTTCACGCGCACCCCACACTGTCCGAAATACTTGTCATGGCGGCTGCAAGAATCTGATAATCGCCAAGTTGAATTTTACACTTGCCTGTTAAAACATTTTTTTGTAATTTCGTGGCTTAAAATACCCTGAGCATCACCTAACAGTAAGCTTCTATGTTAATAATCGGTATCGCCGGTGGAACAGGTTCCGGCAAGACAACGGTGGTAAATAAGATCATAAACAGCCTTCCTTCAGGAGAGGTTGCCGTACTTCCGCAGGATTCATATTACAAAGACTCCAGCCACATTCCCCCGTCCGAACGGTCGAAAATCAACTTCGACGAACCGGCAGCTATCGAGTGGACTCTGCTTGTCAAGCACCTTCGCGAGCTTAAAGAAGGCAAAACCATCCAGATGCCTACATATTCGTATCTCACCTGCACACGCCAGCCGGAAACCGTGGAAGTGAAACCGCTCGACGTTGTGATTGTTGAAGGCATACTTGTTCTGTGCGACCCTGTTCTGCGCGAGATGCTCGATATCAAGGTATTTGTAGACGCCGATGCCGACGATCGCCTTATCCGTGTCATCGCACGCGACTGTATAGAGCGAGGTCGTACTCCCGAAATGGTAATAAGCCGCTATCAGGACATACTCAAGCCGATGCACTGCCAGTATATAGAACCGTCCAAACGCTATGCCGATCTGATAGTACCTCAGGGCGGAAGCAACACTGTCGCCATCAATCTCCTCACCGACTACATCGAAAGCCGGCTTCACCGCGGCGCTCCAGTGCGCTGCATGACACCTTCTGCACTCTGATATGGCACTCACCTGGCAACGAAGAAACAAAGACGAAGAAATTGCCTCTATCCCCCAGCCTTTTGAAAAGGTTGAGAAATCGGCGGAAGAGCAAATTGTCGTAAGCGAAATTCTGGAGGAAGACGTTCCAGAGGAGAAGACCGACCGAGCAGAAAACGGTCAGCTTGTCCTCCGCACCGACAATCTTGTAAAACGCTACGGCAAGCGTACTGTCGCCAACCACGTGTCTATCGACGTAACACAGGGAGAAATCGTCGGTCTGCTCGGACCGAACGGCGCCGGAAAGACCACCACATTCTACATGACTGTTGGTCTGATACAGCCCAATGAAGGACACATCTACCTCAACGACCTCGACATAACAGGCTATCCGGTGTACAAGCGCGCGCAGAACGGCATAGGCTATCTCGCGCAGGAAGCATCGGTTTTCAGAAAACTCAGCGTAGAAGACAATATCCGCGCCGTACTGCAGATGACAAAGATGACAAAGGCGGAGCAAAAAGAGAAACTTGAGAGCCTCATTGACGAATTCAATCTTGCAAAAGTGCGCAAGAACCTCGGCGACCAGCTCTCCGGCGGCGAACGGCGACGCACCGAAATAGCGCGGTGTCTTGCCATAAACCCCAGCTTCATCATGCTCGACGAACCTTTCGCCGGTGTCGACCCTATTGCGGTGGAAGATATTCAGAAAGTCGTCTACAAACTCAAAGATAAGAATATAGGAATCCTCATAACCGACCACAATGCTCAGGAGACACTGCGAATCACCGACCGCGCCTATCTTCTTTTTGAAGGACGTATTCTTTTCCAGGGCACATCGGAAGAGCTTGCTGAGAATCCTGTGGTGAGAGAAAAATACCTCGGACGCGATTTCGTATTCTACCGCAAACGATTAGGATAACTTGTAAAATCAGTAACACATATATAATATGTCAGAAGAAAACGCAACACTCGACAACGAACAGGCAAAAGGTCTGAATTTCGTCGAAGAAGAAGTATACAACGACCTGCGCGCAGGCAAGAACGGCGGAAGACTGAGCACACGTTTCCCGCCAGAACCCAATGGCTATCTCCACATCGGACATGCAAAAGCTATCTGCATGGACTTCGGAATAGCTGAAAAATTCGGAGGCACATGCAACCTGCGTTTCGACGACACGAACCCCGTCAAAGAAGACGTTGAATACGTCGATTCCATACGCGAGGACATCCACTGGCTCGGTTTCGACTGGGGAGACCGCGAATATTATGCTTCCGACTATTTCCCAAAACTTTACGACCTTGCCGTCCGTCTCATCAAAGAGGGCAAAGCCTATGTCGACGATCAGACGAGCGAAGAGATAGCCGCGCAGAAAGGCACTCCCACTACTCCCGGCGTGGAGAGTCCTTACCGCAACCGTCCTGTTGAAGAGAATCTGGACCTTTTCCAGCGAATGAACAACGGTGAGTTCGAGGAAGGGAAGTATGTGTTGCGTGCCAAGATAGACATGGCAAGCGACAATATGCATTTCCGTGATCCCATCATGTATCGCATCATACATACTCCCCACTGGCGCACAGGCACTAAATGGCATGTGTATCCCATGTACGACTTCGCACATGGACAGAGCGACTACTTCGAGGGTGTCACCCACAGCATCTGCACGCTTGAGTTCGTGCCTCATCGTCCTCTTTACGAATATTTCGTCAAGTTCCTGGCCGATGAGTCGTATTGCCCCCGTCAGATAGAGTTCAACCGCCTCAACCTCACTTATACCGTAATGAGCAAACGCAAGTTGCTTCAGTTGGTAAAAGAGGGTCTTGTGGCAGGTTGGGATGACCCCCGAATGCCGACTATCTGCGGCCTCAGAAGACGCGGTTACACTCCGGAGGCTATAAAGAACTTCGTAAGAAGCATAGGTTACACGAAATATGAGGCGCTGAATCATATTGAACTTCTTGAACATGCTGTCCGCGATGACCTCAATCGTATCGCCACCAGGGTCAGCGCTGTGGTGAATCCGGTAAAGCTTGTCATAGATAACTATCCTGAAGACAAACAGGAATCATTCTCTATGGTCAATAATCCCGAGGATCCTGAGAGTGGGACACATTCCATGCCCTTCGGTAAGGAACTATGGATAGAACGCGATGACTTCATGGAGAATCCTCCCAAGAAGTTCTTCCGCCTTTCTCCTGACAAAGAGGTACGCCTCAAGGGTGCCTACATAGTGAAATGCGTGGGCGTGGACCACGATGCTCAAGGAAATGTTGAGACTATCCATTGCACTTATGATCCGGAAACACTTACCGGTTGTGCAAATGCCAACAAAAAAGTCAAAGGTACACTCCACTGGGTAAGTGTAAAGGATGCTGTTCCTGTGGAAGTACGCGACTATGACCGCCTCTTTGCCGTGGAGAACCCTTCAGCTGAAGAAGGTGATTTCCGTGAGCTTCTGAATCCCGACTCGCTGAAAGTACGCAACAATGTCATGATAGAACCATGGCTTGCCGAGAATGCGAAAATAGGTGAACCTTATCAGTTTGTCCGTCTTGGATATTATACCCTCGACCCTGACAGCAAGGATGGCCATTTAGTGTTCAACCGCACCATCGGACTGCGCGATACCTGGGGCAAGATAGCAAAGAAGAACTGATAATCGTTTCATTGCTGACTGAATGAAAGAGAAAATCGGCCTTGGAAGAAATGCAAAAATCATTACAGCTGTGGGAACGGCTGTAATGATTTTTCTTTGTTCTTTGCCAATATGGTTGCCGCTTTCAACACTATGGATTGCGATTCCCATATTCTGCATCGCTATATGGAAGTATGGCTTTGCTCCACTCTCGGTTGAGCTGAATGATAATACCTTAGTCATTCATAGCCTCCTGAAGAACAGAACTATTCCATATAGTGAAATCAAGGATTCCAAACGCATAACCAACCCCGATTTGTCATGGGATATGGTCAGCTCATTAGGCATAACAAAAGGTTTCATGGGCTATTGGGGCTTATACCGTTCCCGCACTCTGGGAGAGTTTGACTCTTATGTGGGCTATAAACCTGATTCCATCCTTTTACTCATGAAGGAAGGTCACCCCGTACTTTTCTCCTGCAATAATCCCGACAGACTGTTTTCCTTTCTTAAAGAATCAATAAGAACCTCATGTTAAGCAATAAAGTTAAACGTAATATTTGGCTTACACTCTCAATTCTATCACTGGGCTGTATCATGGACAGAATAATCGGCGTAATTGACGGATCTGTTGAATGGTGGGATCTGTTGTCCGTCATTATAATTACCGGTTTGTGTACACGATTCTATCTCTGTTACCGCAAGCAGGTAAAACATGGCATACTCTTCGGGAGCAGCACATATCATAATCACAAACAGGAACAACTATGACAATCTCATCGTTATATCTGAAAACCAATAGATTCTATCACTTGTCGGTTCTTATACTGGCAATGGTTGCAACTTTTGCTATGACAGCACAGGAAAGAAAACTTCCGGCACCTTCGTTTTGCGGAGGAATGCCCATGAACGAGGTAGTGGCCAACCGTCACAGTGTACGTGAATTTGACTCGTCACGAGAAATAGATGATACCAGACTCGGTCAGTTACTTTGGTTGACAGCCGGGGTAAACCGACCTGACGCAACTCCGGGCAGATTCGGTGTTCCTACCAATCGCTGTAACCCCACAGCACGCAACTGGCAGGAAATTCGCGTTTTCGTTTTCGAGAAAAAGGGTGTGTGGGAATATCTTCCATTGTCACACTCGCTTTCACTTGCCAAGGAAGGCGACCATCGGACTCTCGTAGCGGGTACCAAAGAATTCACACAGGATTTCGTTCTCGAAGCTCCTGTATCTGTAGTTTTCGTGGCTGACATGTCGGAACTTCCGGAAGATGAACATGTCAAAGCTATGGCTCTTGTCGATGCAGGCATTGCCTGCGAGAATCTTAATCTCGCCTGCATTTCGGAAGGAATAGCGACTGTTCCCCGTGCCACAATGGATAGTAAGGCAATCGCTGAACTGTTGAACCTTACCCCACGGCAGATTCCCGTCATGAACAACCCCATAGGCTATCCAAAGCCATAAGACACCGTTTCAATGATGAAACTGCTTTTCGTCATATTATCCTTGATAACAATGACAATATCAACAAAAGCACAGACTACATGCAATAAACTACCAATGGCAGAGGACGGAATAATCCGTTACTCTGTCATTGAAGTTTTGCCTGACTATATGGAAGAATATCTAACCTACAAATGCGTATAGGGCTGAATATGGCGATTGCAGCATCTTCCGGTTGCGCTGTGATCGCCAGCGTTGGATGCTCCTGTCTATGAGATTTATCATTTCTTTGTGCTTTTGAGATAGTTACGATAAGTCAGGTTTCGGTTAGTACACCACTGATATTTGCCGTAGAAAATTTCAATAATTTTCTTTGGCAAGACTCTTTCCAGATTACGGAGCAGGATAATGTCATATTTCCTATGGAAATTGATCCAACATCCGTTGCACTCTTTAGAGTAGCGGCATTGCGTATCTACACTTTCGGACGAATTGAAGATTTCATCAAGTGTCTTTTCCTTGATATTGCCGAGAATAACATCAAGGTTCTGACAAAGAGGTACATTTCCGTCAGGATGTATTACGAGCGAGTTGGTGATTGATTGGCAATGGAGTCTGAGATGTCCGTTGCGCCATTGGTCGTAGAGGGCCACAAAATCATAGTTCTCTTGTGTATCATGTATGTTGGAGGGGATTTGTGTTATATAATCATCTCCTTTAACCTGCAACATTTCAGCCTTAGTGTCGAAATAAGCCATTGTACCATATATGCCTATTCGTATGTCTATACCATATTGTTTTGCTATGTCAATGGTATATTCCATATCTTTGAAACTGTTGAACGGCGAGAGACAGAACATAAGAGATAGGGGGACATCATCTTTCAGTTCTTCTATTACCTTTATTACCTTATCGTAACCGTCAACACCACGCATGAATTTATAGGTGTCACGATTACCATCAAGCGAGAGGTAGAGATGCTTGGGGTGATAATTTCTTGTGAGATCTATTACTCTTTGTGGCGACAGGCAGTTTGAGAGTAATGTATAGTTGGGGTGATTTATCTGAAACCACTCCAATATCTCTTCTGCCTGTGGATGCAAAACGAACTCACCGCCTTCAAGTCCTACTGTAGTGTGGCGATTTATGCAGCTACTTGACATTAACGACACAATTTCATCTTTTGATAGGGTGTCGTGAGGTTTCTGCCATATCGAACAGTGGCGGCAGCGAGATTGACAACGGTTGGTAGCGTAAATCATGAGCTGTGCCAGTTTTTTGTTTTTCGGGAATAAGATATTCCGCATGAAAAGAACTCCGTTACGTATGTAGTCTGATATTTTATACATCTCTTTTGTGTCGGTAATTTCATTGTATAGATGAAATCACCGGACAAAGACTGCATACAGTGTTTACTTTTCTCAATCACCATGAGAATCTCAAACCGATTGGAATTGTGAATTCAAACGGCTTTTCCTGACGTATGGTCTTTATGTCAGTACCTGTATTGAAATAATATCGGAATGATGGTTCTGCATATATGCTCAGACTCGGAGTGAAGCGGTATTGCAAACCAATACCACCTTCTACAGACCATTGCCATGGTGTATGAATCTTATATGTATACTTATTGGACTTTCCAATCTGGTTATTGTATTCGAATATTGATTGTCTGCCATGAATGGGGATATCGAAAGCACCTCCTCCATGTCCGTAAAGGGAGAAGTCATAATAGTCGAATATCCGATAGTTGAATTTAAACGGTATCCCGATATATTGTATGCGTTGTGTTGTTTCCTTTGTAAACAATTCGCTTTGAGCGTGAGAATCAGATTTTAGGAAAGTATAACGTAAACCCGCTTCTACGCTCCATCGTGATGTCCAAATTTTATTAAATGACAATCCAATTACTAAAGGCATTTCATGATGAGACCTTTCAGTAACTTCTATTATTTCTGACGGGTTTTCTGTGTCAGGTAATCCAGGTTTGGGTATTATGTATTTCTGGAAATGATTTTGTCCTGAGTTGCCGGAATAAGTC
>CAJMDR010000075.1 GCA_905212215.1 uncultured Porphyromonadaceae bacterium | reverse complement strand
GCGGCTTAAAAGGTTTTTGCCTAAAAAACAGACGCCCAAAATTCACTTTTATTTTTAAACAACCTCTAAATGCGAAAGTCATAGACTTCATTTTCTTCACAGAGAAGGAAAGTAAGCAGGGAAAGGCAAAAGATCTTGATGAAAGACAGGACAAGTATTTCCGCATATCCCCCAAGATGCTGGTGCAAGGGCGAGCATATTTCAAGGGAAAAGTCCTTGCCGAAATCATGGACACCGGTTACAGCAACGTAGAGCAAGTAATATCTGCGCTTGTTCCCATGCTTCCGGATTCTATCCCCATGAGAGCCGCCATCCAGTTCAGAATAGATAATCTCGATCATGAGACGCATGTTGTCTATGAACGAACCAAAGGAAAAGGATTTTAATCCACCACGAAGCAACGTTTGAAAAGTTCCACATTAGGGAACAGACTCGCAACACCCCCTATCAAGCCGTGTCGGTAATCATAACCGGCATGGCTTTTTCATTTCCCTCCAGTCACGGATTCGGACGGGAAACCATATATCGACGCCACAGCCAAGTGATACCCACGGCAAGCCTGGCGAATGACCAGCACAACAGCCGATAGGAAAGAATCACTGCCCATTTGGCAAGGAAGAGAGCCAGACGGAACATACGGACAGCAACCCACACCACTACCCATATTATAATCAGGAACGGTGAGAGTATAAGAAGGATGAGAATATCGTAAGGAATAAACATTGCTTTCAGGTGTTAATTTTACATTGCTTCGAGGTGTAAGCCTCTTGTAAAATTAATAAAAATTTCTGATATATGCAACTATTAAACCATTTATTATTAGATTGTTAAACCAATATTTATGATAATTCAGTTACTGAAAACATGAAACATAAGACACTTTGGAACTTTGGTTTATCAGACTTCAATTCTCCGGAGAACTACAATATCAAGTTGCTGGAGTCATCGGTGATTAACGCTCGATAATTCTAAGGCTACATGAAACCCAAGAAATGAATACCGGGAAAATATCAACCGCTCTACTCAGTAAAGTCTATTCCCTATTATCAGCAGAACCGTATATCTCAGTTGCATTAACTGAAAATTCCGGAGCCTGATATATCGGATGTACGAGGATATTCAGTTATTCCAACCATTGCTCCGGATATTAGGAGTCTGCGAACATCGGAGTACGTACCGACCGAAATACCGAAAGTCATTGGGTAATTAGATTCTAACGACAACGCCTTCGGTAATTATAATCAGATTATCCGGTGTTTCAGGTTTCAAGTTATCTCGGTCAGTCACTATCGAGGTATCGGTCAACCGAAGTATCCCGGTTACTAAAGACATCGGAATACAGAGCCTTCGGAAAAAATTGTGTTGTGCATTTCTTCGCGAGGCGACGGTTGTCGGTAATTTCGGGGTGTAAAAAGACCCGGGAGGACATCGAACTGCGTTGCAGGATTTGCTAAGCAAGTTGTGCTTTTGTCATTACAAAAGCGACTTGCCGACCGCTGCGCGTCGGAGCGATTCCATCGCTGTTTCGCTACGCGAAAGAGTATCCGGGAGCCTTGGACACCCAGATAATCCAGTTACTATGAATCAAAGAACCAAGTATTTTCAGTTAAGGCTGACTCCGGAGGAATATGCCTCATTAAAGGAAAAATCCGCTTCCTACACCTCTGTAAGCCATTATATCCGCTCCGCCATAGCAGAATACTCCGACATCAACGCCAAACTAAAGCTCCAGCTACTTAATGACCTCGGTGAGTTTTACCAAAAGTTCCAGAACGAACTGTCCTGGGCAGGTGGAAACCTGAATCAGTCGGTAAAGAGAGCAAACGAGCTTTCGGTTGCCGGGTTACTGTCAGGAAACTATATATCCGAAGTCCTGATGCCCGCAGTATCCGATGTTCAAAAGACCTTGGACACTATGAAACGGGAACTCCTAATCGTCACGAAAAAGGCTACAAGGCTGTGACGGTTATTTCCACCCATTGTCCGAGATATTCAAATATTTATCAACCCAAAAATCTCGATCATCAGGATAAGATGACCGAAATAGCCGGATGTTCAGCATCCGAACAACCGAAGTTACCGGAACACTCGAATCCAAGATACCAATAAACCAGAATACCAAGAATGATAGCCACCATATTACCGGGAAGCTCGAACTTCCATGCTGTCGGTTACAATGAACGAAAGGTCTCGAAAGGTGTAGCCCGACTTATCGAGATACTTAACTTCGGGAGCATCGGGACATTCGGTAAACCCACCTCAGACGAATTTATCAATTATCTTGACACCTATAGCTCAAGAAACGACAGAATAAAGAAAGCACAGTTCCATCTTGCCATTTCTTGCAAAGGACATGAAATGACAGAAAAAGAACTCCTTGATTTCGCACATGAATATCTCAGGGAAATGGGATATATGGAGCATGGGCAACCTGTTCTGATCTATTCCCACTATGATACCGGGAACACTCATCTTCACATCGTGACATCCCGTGTATCTCCTGATGGAAAAAAGATAAACGACCATAACGAGCGCCGCCGCTCGCAGGAAGTCATCGACCGTATTCTCGGAACTGACAGACGTAAGAAAGTCGAAAAAGACTTTGAGGCTGCCAGACAATACACCTTCTCATCATGTGCCCAATTCAAGGCTGTAATGTCGTCCTTGGGATATGAAGTCTATGAAAAGGATGACACCGTATATATAAAGAGAGGCGGACGTGTGCAGATGAAAGTTCCCTCCAGTGACTTCCACGCCTTATATAAATATGGTGCCACCGACAAGAACCGGGCGCGCCAGCTTCGCTCCATACTGATGAAATACCGTGACACCTGCACTGACAAGGAGGAATTGAAGAAAGAGTTGAAAAGCAAGCTCGGAGTAGACATAATATTCTTCGGGAAAAAGGACGCTCCCTATGGATATATGCTTGTAGACCACAACCGGAAGATGGTGTTCCATGGAGCCAGAATACTTGCGGTCAACGAACTGCTTGACTTCGCAACATCTCAGGAACGCTTTGACCGCATAGAGGCTTTCATCGACGACCTGTTCACACTCAATCCAAAGATAACCCAGGGAGAGATACATGACAAGCTCTGGAGGAAACACGCCTATATAAAGAAAGGTGTGATATATTTCAACGGTCAAACGAGAACACTCAAACAGTTCCTCGCGGATGCCATAACAAGAAATGGCAGAATCAAATGGATAGAGGACTTCTGCCCCATGACCGAGGCGGAACGGACGGTCGAACTGGAACGTGACAGTGCTATGGCAATGGCTGACACTTTTGAATCCGAGAGAAACAAGGCACTCCGGCAACTTCGGGAGCAGAAGACCGGAGAGCAGCACCGCATCAGCATGGCGGTGAGCCGGGCAACGGCGGAGAAGGACAAGACAATAGAGCGGTTACAGAGTGCGCTGAAATCGAGCCGGGACATTCTGAATATTATTGCGAATATTCTCTACAAGGCAAGTGAGGTGTTCAGACGAGCCATTGATGCGATTATCCATTTCGCCACGGAACGGCACAAATCACTCTTTTCTCCCTCCGAAGCCGCCGACATCAAGAGCGTGATGCAGAGCTATGGTGAGACCACCGAGCAGCAGAAAGCGGTCGGCGCATGGCTCTGCGACTATGCGGAACACCGCCAACCCTTTGATGAAATAAAACATCGCCACACACTCAACGAGATTGGCGATGTCGCGGAAGGTCGGTATGACTGGAAGATTGATAGAGGGCGAGGCGGGATAAGTTTGTAATCCCGTTTTCAATGTTCACATTCCCAAACAGTGGTTGGGAATTGTATATTTCGATTTCATAACAAACAATGCTTCTAACAGTTATGCATTGACTGGTTGCTCGAAGTTATTTTACCTTTGCCCTAATCCGGCTCAGACTTGTTTGTGTAATACCTAAATAAGTAGCTATGCTTCCGAGAGGTAAGCGTTGCAGCAAATCCGGATTATTCTTCAGCAGTTCGCTGTAACGCTCCGAGGCGATGACAGAAAGCATGGAAATCAACCTTTCTTCGGCAGCAAGCAATTCCATCTCAGCATATCGCCGTCCCCAATTAGCAATATGTAAGTCCTGCAAAAATAAATCCTGTAATTTTTTTCGTGATAATACATACAAGATTGAGTCTTCCATCAGCTCCATGGTTTCATAGCCGGGTTCTTCGTTCACATATCCCTTCATGGAAACTATGGTTGCTCCTTCCTTACCAATCCAAAATGTAATGTCCTTCCCGTCCATTAAAGTAAAGGCACGGACAATTCCCTTCTTTATGAAAAAGATGTCTTTTTCAATTTTCCCATTCTCCAACACCCGGTATCCCTTAGGATATGAAACTTCCGACAGACATTCCTTTAATCGGCTTAGAGATGACTCAGGCATCGCATATCGTTGGGTGATTATCTGCTTTATATCCATAATTTATAGGTTCCGATTTATTTGCAAAATTACTAAATATCCGGCAGAATCAGGATGGCAGAACTGATTTTTACATATGATAAAACCGTTTTTGCCATATGTAAAAAGTTGCGCGCTATGTTTTAGCTAATTTTGCATCCGTAAAAAATACAGATATGAATTGGATAATATTATTATTGGCTGGATTATTTGAGGTAAGCCTGACATTCTGTTTAGGTAAAGCAAGGTCTGCCTCCGGTTTTGAATACTATCTGTGGGGAAGTGGATTTCTCGCTTCCACGGTCTTGAGTATGGCACTCCTTGCAAAAGCAGTCCGAACCTTACCCTTGGGCACGGCCTATGCCGTTTGGACCGGAATTGGGGCGGTAGGCACTGTCTTGGTCGGAATAATCTTTTTCAAGGAATCTACGGCTCCCATAAGAATTTTCTTTTTAGTCACCCTCATTTTGTCTTTGATTGGATTGAAGGCAGTCTCATCATAGTAACAATAGGCTCATGAGATATGAATTGAAACAAAATCAAGGTATTCCAACTCCCTTGCTCGCTCTTATGGCAATCGCCACCGGACTTTCGGTGGCGAATTGCTACTACAATCAGCCATTATTGGGAAGTATGGCAAGAGCTTTTAATGTGACTGACTTTTCAGCCAGTATTGTGGCGACATTGACCCAGATTGGATATATGGCAGGACTTCTGTTTGTCATTCCACTTGGTGACTTGCTGTCAAGAAAGAAACTTATATTGGCAAACTACATTATTTCGGCATGTGCATTGCTTTCAATAGCGGTTTCACCAAATATATATTGCATATGGATAGCATCTTTTTTCGCAGGTGCGTCATCCGTTATGCCGCAATTCTTCATCCCGTTGGTATCCTATAATTCTTCTCCCGTACACAAAGTCCGCAACGTGGGTATCATCCAATCCTGTCTTCTCATCGGCATTCTGGGGTCTCGTGTCTTCAGTGGATTATTGGCTGACACATGGGGCTGGCGTTCTGTTTATTTCGTGGCAAGTTTCTTTATGCTTGGCTGTTTCGTAATGATTCATCGAATGTTGCCGTCATTACCGCCTCTCAGACAGGACACATATTTAAATCTTTTGAAATCATTACTGCGGTTGTTTGCAAAATACCCTTATCTTCGTGTCGCATCATTAAGGGCATCATTGGCATACGCTTCATTCTTTGCATTGTGGAGCTGCCTTGCATTCCGATTGAAACAGACTCCGTTCTTTGCAAGTGACAACATTATCGGCATACTCGGTCTATGCGGATTAGCCGGAGCCTCGACGGTGGTGTTCATCAGCGGCTATATCCCGAAATACGGGGTGAGATTCTTTTCAGTCATAGGAGCTTGCCTGATGTTATTGACATGGATAATTGCACTGTATGGAGATAACAGCTATTTGTGGATAATCATAGCTATTCTGTTGATTGATGCCGGGATGCAGTGTGTGCATCTGTCAAATCAAGCCAGCGTGGTTGCATTGGACGATTCAGCCATAAATAGGATAAACACAGTCTATATGACGGTCTATTTTCTTGGCGGTTCAGTTGGGACTTTTGTCGCAGGCTTGTCTTGGGAGCATTTCAGTTGGACAGGGGTAGTATGCACGGGAATATTTTTCATAGTGGCTTCCCTCCTTGTCAATTGCTCAAAACAAAAAGTTAATCCGGCGGGAATGTAACATATTCATTTTATAAATAAATCCGCTCCAATGAAGATTGTATTTGTGTGTACCGGTAATGCAAGCCGCTCGGCAGTTGCCGAGGTCATTTTGAGAAAAATGATTCAAGAAACAAGCCTTGAAGACATTGAGATTCTATCATGTGGAACAGATGTCCCATACGGGCAAGAACGTGAAGGAATCATGTGTCAAATAGCGGCGGAGCATGGATATTCGATGGGTGGTAAGGCAGTGATGATAACTGCGGAATTGGTTAATGCAGCCGACCGAATCATTGTTATGACAAGGCAACATAAGACCGAAGTGATGCGGTTATTGGATCCATCACACTGGAATCGTATCGCATTATTCAACGACATCTGTTTCGGAGAATCTTCAGACCTCCCGGATCCTCACTATCAGTCAGCACAGGTATATTACACCTGCTTCAAAGCCATCGAAAAGGGTTGCAGGGAGATAGTCAGAAAACTGAAATAATCGAACCCTTTTCACCATCTTTAAGTTGTTTTCTGGGAGTTATTGTACCCGGCTTGTTTCTTGGACTGTATATAATATTGATTTTCAGTAGTAGTAAGAAATTCCTTGACAACTATCTTCGGTATTATACGTTGCTATTTCACTCAATAATTCAATCAGAATATAATCAGTTCTTTGGTGGAATTTTTGAACATCATTTTGTGCGAGCTTAGAAATGGATAGCCAAGCAATCCATCTATGCCAAGATTCAAATGGCTTATGTCGCCCACAACAAATGGCTGTTCCTCAAAGGCAACGCCTCCAGTTGTAAAGTTCAGATTGCCAAATTCCTGTTGGGTAACATTCCCCGAAATTCCCGTAAGATTGGTCGTTTCAAATTTCACATCATCCGGCAACGCAGACTTTTGAATCAGATTTGCACCGGCCCCACAGTCTATGCCTAATTCAACTTCCTTACCGTCCATGTTTATTTTTATACATGGCAGATAATCCGATGCGAACTGACTGTATGGTATTGTGGCAATCGGATTACCTTGCAGGCGGATCTGCACACTGGAATCAATTAAGGTCAGTTTTCGTGCGTTGTAATCATAAATAATGTCATAGCCTCCCAATATATCCATACCTATCAATCCGGCTATCGGCAATTCTTCTGCGTTTGCCTCCAAATGTTTCAGACTCCGTGTTAGGAATGAGGCGTTCTCTGTCGTTATGCCGGAGAGATTGAGATTGATGTTGTCCGCGACTGCGACACCTGCGGTAGAATGTGCATTTACTCCGCCAATATTTGCAGTCCCACTTTTTGAGTTTAGATCAGCAATATAGTCAGAATTTAGGATAGAACGCTTTGCTCCTGAATCCCATATTAAATTACAATCCTTGCCGTTAATTTGACCTTTAAGGACAACCAAGTGATTGGCATCCAATGCAAAAGGAATTGTAACCAACGGCACTCCAGCTTTTTTCGCAGATACTTTCTTAACAGACTGTGCTTTTGCCCCGGAGAGATAATCCAACTGTATAATCTTCCCTTTCTCATTGAAGCCGAAACAAGCATCCTTCTCTCCGAGAACCGAATATTTTATCTTATAAGTCAAAATCATACCTCCGTTGTCGGTACGCTCTGAATTTACGAGAACCATGTCTTCGATGGTATTGTTTGCGAGTGTCCCGAACACAGCTTTAAGCGAGGGCTGGAGCAAATTGCCGAAATTGCCTAATATGGTGCAATCTTCCGATAACAGACTATCCAACAATGATGCGTCCTTTGTATTGAGTGCTTCCTTGATTACATTCAGTTGATTCTGATACAGGCCTTCTTGCGCGAAAGAAGCCGACGCACAAATTATGCTTATTGCAATAATTAACAAAATCTTTTTCATAACTCAATTTTTTGATGCCATTCTAGGGGTTTCTATCTGGCATCATTACTATTTTAAGGGAGGTTCTATTATTTGATTTTTCAGACTG
>CAJMDR010000074.1 GCA_905212215.1 uncultured Porphyromonadaceae bacterium | reverse complement strand
CTCGGCGGAGGCTGCGTTCCGCATAAAATTCTCAGTAGCTTTCTTCGGGGGAGGGGAAATCGCCGCTCTTTACGTCTTCTATGTAACGTCCTACGGCGGTGCGTATCTGGTTGCCGAGGTCGGCATAGCGACGCAGGAATCGGGGCGAGAATCCGGAATTAAGTCCAAGCATGTCGTGCATTACCAGTACCTGACCATCGACTTTCCCTCCGGCACCAATGCCTATTACCGGTATACTTACTTCCTGCGCTACCTTCGCGGCGAGGTCGGCGGGTATTTTCTCCAGCACCATACCGAAACATCCTATTTCCTCCAACATCTTTGCATCAGAAATAAGCTTTTCCGCCTCTTCCTTCTCTTTGGCGCGGACGGCGTAAGTGCCAAACTTATTTATGCTCTGTGGTGTCAGGCCAAGGTGCCCCATTACGGGAATACCGGCACTGAGAATGCGTTCGATACTCTCGCATATCTCCGCGCCACCTTCCATCTTCACAGCCTCGGCATGGCTCTCTTTCATTATGCGGATGGCGGAATGTAGTGCCTCATGGGAGTCGCCCTGATAAGTACCGAAGGGCATATCGGCAATTACCAAAGCTCTTTTCACACCCTTCATCACCGACTTGGCATGATAAATCATCTGGTCAAGGGTCATGGGAAGGGTCGTCATGTTTCCGGCCATTACATTGGAGGCGCTGTCGCCGACTAAGATGCAGTCAATTCCGGCGGCATCGAGAAGCATGGCCGAAGTATAATCGTAGGCGGTAAGCATGGATATCTTCTCACCGCGCTGTTTCATCTCTACAAGGCGACGGGTGGTCACCTTGCGTGTATTGTCTTGCTGTGCTGTTGACATAATTATATAGATTACTTGAGATTACTTGCCGATAGTAGCCTCGGCAATCTGCCAGTCAAGGAGAGAATCGAGGTCGAGGGAGCTTGCTTCATCCATCACATACGGTATGCGCCGGGGGAAAGCGCCCATCGGCATCTTACGCAAGGAATCAGCATTAATCACGTATATCGCACCATTGTATTGCCATACCTTAGGCGCCTGCTGACGGCGGGTATAGAGCCCGTCGCCTTTGCTGATGTGCAGGTTTCCGTCGGCATCGGTCTCGAAGATGTCGTAATAAGGATTTGCGGCTGCCGGGCGCACACTCACCACCATGTCCGGGACAGGGTCGGTGGCGGCATACAGTTCCATAGCCTCCTTTATCTGTTGCGGTGTGCGCAAAGGCGATGTGGGCTGAAGCAAAAGAACGGTGTCATATTCCCGCCCCATTGCCTTATACCGGTCTAAAGCGTCAATAAGCACACCTGCCGTCGGTGCGGTGTCGGTGGCAAGGTGTGCCGGACGCAGGAATGGGACCTTAAGCCCGTAATCCTCGGCTACCTTCCGTATCTCCTCCGAATCGGTACTCAGACAAATGTCAGCGTCATCGGCCACGCTGCGTGCATGGTCTATGCTGTGGCACAGAAGAGGCTTACCTCCCAGAAGCTTTATATTCTTTCCGGGTATGCCTTTGCTGCCTCCTCTTGCCGGAATTACCACTAATGTATTCATAGCAGTATCAAGAATTTTGGCTTGCTGTCAATCTGCAGTATGCCAAATCTTCAGGAATTATAGAAAATTACTTCTTTCCAGTACCGTGTCATGAGGGTGTTGTCGCACCAGTCGTCGCATGGCTGCAACTCCACACCCAAGCACTCCCCAATTATATAATCCGCAATCGGTGCTCCGGCACGGATAGAGCAGATAACACCGCTTGCCATGCGGGGATTTACTTCCATGAGCAGATAACGGTCGCGGTTGCGGTCGTAAAGGAACTGAATATTCACGGGGCCACGAAGATGGAAGGCGTCTATCACCTCGCAGGCCATTTTCTGCAACTCTGTCTGACGGCATGTGAGGGTGCGTGTCGATTCGCCACCGCTCACCTCGAGTCTCAGTCTTGGAACGGAACAGAGAGTCTTGCCTTCCTGAGTAACATAGCAGTCCACGGTGTATTCCTTATTGTCAGGAATATATTCCTGAAGCAGATATTGCTTTATGTCATCGAGGTGCATCAGGTCGTCCATGTTTGTGAACACCTTTATCCCCCGCGATGAACGGCCATGTCTCGGCTTTGCTATGGCAGGGAGTTCGGCGTTCAGCACATTGTAAGTGCGGGGAATACGCATTCCCGCTGCTTTGAAGGCTTTGGCAGCCTCTATCTTGTCGAAGAGTACAGCTGCGGTGTCAGCGTCGCATACCGGTACGAACACCTCGGGGAGCAGATGTTTCACCCTGGCTGCCACATCCACGGCGACATTACTGAAAGGAAGCAGAATGTCGGCCTCTATCTCTTTTGCCACACGCACCACATCCTCCACAACACGCTCATCATCCCAGGCGAGGCCCTGGATAATCTTTCCGGCTGCCGCCAACGGCACTTTCGTTACAAGCTCATAGCCTGCCACCTCCACCTCGCAGCCCAGACGGCGGCCACTTTCCTTGAGAAGCTCGGCTATCGAAACCCGCCGTCCTCCACCGAGCATGAGGATGGTAAGGCTCTTCTTATGCTCTCTCATTGATTGTAGATGTCGGTTTTATAGCGTTTGAGATTGTCGGCGTCGGTGAACCAGTCAATGGTATTATTAAGACCCTGCCGAATGTCCACCAACGGTTTCCAGCCGGTGAGTTCGCGAATCTTTCTGTTCTCGCCCCACAGCCTTCTCACTTCGCTCTTGCCGGGACGCAGTCGTTGCGGGTCAACTTCGTAGCGGCCATGCCAATGCATGAGGTCCGCTATGGTGTTCAGCGTGTCGGCCATACTTATCTCGCTGTTGGTGGCGATGTTTATTTCCTCGCCTGCCACCTTCTCAATAGGAGCCTCCGCAATGCTGAGGAAGCCGCGGGCCGTATCTGTTACATAATTGAAGTCGCGGGTAGGCGTAAGGTCTCCCACTTTTATCACGTCTGCTCCCGAGGCTATCTGCGATATAATAGTAGGAATGATTGCCCTTGCCGACTGTCGCGGACCGTATGTATTGAAGGGTCGTACCAGCACCACAGGCAACTCGAAGGCATTGTAGAAGCTCTTGGCGAGAGCATCGGCACCAATCTTGGTGGCGGAATATGGTGATTGCGGCTGACGCGGATGTTTCTCGTCAATAGGCACATAGAGCGCAGTACCGTATACCTCGCTGGTCGAGGTGACGAGTATGCGTTCCACACCTTCGCTCTTCGCGGCCTCAAGCATGTTGAGGGTACCTTTTATGTTGGTGTCGACGTAGGAGTCCGGGGCCACATAGCTGTAAGGAATGGCTATCAGTGCGGCGAGATGGAATATTCTGTCTACTCCGCGTGTAATTTCGCGGCAATACGACGGGTCGCGGACATCGCCGCATACCACCTCCAACGAAGGATGGTGTATTCCTTCCAGCCATCCCCAGTTGTTGAATGAATTATACTGGCTCAGCGCACGCACCCGATAGCCGTTGTTCAGCAACAGCTCGGTGAGATGAGAACCTATGAAACCGTCGGCTCCCGTCACCAGCGCAATCTTTTCTCCTGTATTCTTTTCTACCATTTCTTCAAGGTATATGTAATGCTCCCTCCGTCGGGGAGATCATAGATAAAAACCGCTTTACCTTTGTCGAGCTGCCATATGCGCAGCCGGCTGCTTGACGACAGATGCGACATTTCCGGCGGTTGCCGGTCGGCATCGGGGAAATCGAGCATCAGCTCGTTGTCTGTCTTGCTCCAGTTGCCGAAGGTCTGCCACACCGCATGGTCATCCGAAACCACCTTCATCTCTATGGTGTGCGACTGGAAGCTCCAGTACATGTTGCCATCGTAGGGAGGCAGCGTCACTCCGTCGCCCTCCATCGCCGTCACTTTCCACTGGCCGAAAAGCGGCCCTATATCGCCGTTGTTATGTGTGCACGATGCAAGAAACATGGCGCACAGGGCGATGAAGAGTGTGATATGTCTTTTCATTGTTTTCTTGTTAAGAGGCATCTTTATTTCTTCAATTTGAAGATGCCGGTATATGAGAGGGTGAGGCAGACACCGTATCTGTGACCGAAGATAGACCCGGCATCGAGGGCAGCCTGCGCCGAAGCCTCCAGACCTTTTATGCGGCGGAAGCTATGGCGACATTCCAAAAGAAGAGAAAAGGAATGAGCCTTCTTGAGTCTCGGTATGTAGGGAGTGCCTAAAGAGCGCTGCCAGCCGGTAAGGATGCGCCATCCCCAGCGGTCATCGGGCTGTCCGGAGGCCCCGAGATGGAAGCCACGGATTCGGTTGTCGGTGAAGCGCATATAGCCGTCAGTATTGTAGATGATACTCTTTACCAACGGAGAGCCGAGTCCCATGCCGAGATTTGTCCAGCCATTAAAGAAGTAATTGTTGTAGTAATCGTCGGAGCCGGTAGCCTCATGGTTCACTCCGGTACCGGGAAAATCGCCGGGAGCCCAGTGCATGGGGCCGCTCATGTTGCTGAAATCGATATATTCCGCCGAGGCCTCAGTGAGCCATCCTGTTTTTTCGGGAGAATTATAACGCAAGCCATAGACACCATCCCAGCCGTTGAGCTTCCCTATGCCGGAACCATCTTCCCACGGCGACTGCCAGTAGAAGGTAAGTTTATGTCCGGTGGCGAAACGATAACGTACCTGAAGGTCCCAGGAACCGAGGTGGTTGCCGTTGTAATACGCCTTGTCTCCGGCTGTGAAGCCACTTCCGTCGCGCCGCGGAATAAAGACTTCCATGAAATCATTAAAGCCTACCTTGGACTTGTTCTCGCTTTTCAGCACTCCTTTCTCGTATACCTTCTGCGTTCCCCCGAACTGGGCTCCATGCTGCATGCCTACGGTAACGGACAACGGCTTGTCGGGGTTGGAGCGCAGATAGAGGCGCTTATAATGCATCCATACTCCGGTGGTGACGAAGAAATTATAGTAATTATAGTGATGGTCGAGCCATTTGCCGTCGGCGAATTTTCCGTAAGCCAATTCACCCTGTACCTGAAGCCAGCCTTTGGTAAGAGGCACATCCACAAAGCTGTGGAATCCGAGCCTCAACTGAGGTATGCCGCGGGCATTGCGGCTTAAGACTATATCGCCGCTACCTGTGGAGGAAGAGAAGATGGAGCGATCGTAGTCGCGCATTCCGGCCTCTGCGAACAAACTGCGCCACCGTACAGTGGCATATAATTCCTGGAGCCATGCGTAGGCCGGATGCCTTTCTTCCGCCTCCCATTGCGCTGTTTCCGGATTGTATCGCTGATAATCCACCGCTGACCCGGCGCCGAACCATGCCTGAGCGCCGAAACCAAAGCTGAACCGCCCTGTCCTGGTCTGCATAGGCTTGCTTACGCTCAGCGACTCAAAAGCGCTGCCTGCCTGGGTGAGGGTGCCGTAACGGTTCGCAGCCATATACATGGGCGCGAAATCTCCGCTGCCCGCATTGATTGTGGTTGTGGCGTTCCACACCACGGAATCGAGGCTGTCGGCATTGGAGCTTCCGAAGCAGGTCAGCAAAACGACCAGCGGAAGCAGTATCCTGCCGAAATTATCATGTCTGTTCATCAGTCAAGCCGCTTTGCGGTTATTTGGCAATTATTTATATGTGCCTATATGTCTGCGCTTCTTCTCCTCGAACACTTCCGCCAGAGTTATGAAGATGCCACTCTCCTCCACATCGCCGAATTCGCGGTTTATGGCGGTGCCGAACATGCGCATTGTAGGCGACAGATTCATGTAAGCGTTAATGAGCGGCGGCACATTTGTATCGCGGTCGCGCAACTCGCGGTGCAGGATACGCAGATCTTCCTTGAAATCGGCGCCGGAAAAGACTGTCCTCAGCCTCTCGTAGTCCATCCCTGTGTCGAGAGGTTCCAAAGGCCAAACCAACTTGTCGGGGTCGGGAAAATGCTTCTGAAGGAAATAGAGCAGCAGATTCCGGTTCTCCTTGCCATATCCCGGATACATCGTCACCTTGCCGAAGAGATATTTTATCTGTGGATATTCCACGGTAAGGGCGCCGAGGCCATCCCATAGGTTGTCAAGTACATAAAGGGCTTTTGCGCCCGCTTTCGACGACTGGTATTCCAGCCTTACGAAACTGCGTCCCAGCTCTATTACGTTGGGGAGATAATGGTTGATAAAGAGGTCGGAGAAGCCGAACATGTGGCTCGTTGCCATCCGCAACCTCCCCTGTTCGTCCCTCTTCACATCCTCGCCGAGCAGGAAACGATAACCGCCTAAAATCTCGCGGTCGCGTGGTTCCCAAACCACTAATTGACGACATGGTGGTTCCATGACGTCGAACTCATCGATGTCGCAGTCTTTTCCTGTCCCTCCTCCGCCGTCGCGGAAGGCAATCTCGCGCAAACGGCCTATCTCCCGCATCACCATGGGGGCATCGGCGGCACTGACCACGTAAATCTCATTGCCACCTTTATTGGAAGGACGCAGAAGCCGGTCGGCCGTCAGCTCGGCCGACAGTGCGTCTTTGTCTATAGCGTCTATTATCGGTTGCATAAACTGTGCTATAACAGCCTTGAAGCATACTGTAGGACTCCGTACTCGCTTCACTCCTATAACGGTAACGCTCTTGCTCCGGTTGAAAAACGCTGCAAGAAACAGCCGGAAATGGAATAAGAGTGAAATCCGGAATCACACTATGAGTTGCAAAGTTAAACAAAATTTAATACTTAAGCAAACAGATTCAGCACAGCACCGCCAAAACAGGGAATCGGAGGTATTGTGGTTATTATTGTAAGCACGTAATAGGCTTGCATATTCTTGATCGCAATCTTGCCGACTCATTTGCCTCTGAAGTATGCCTGACGTATTTTCTTTGCCGAAATCTGTAATGGTTGCTACGACTCTTGCGAGCTGCATTTTCAGTTTTGCAAAAAAAGTATTATCTTTGCGCCGCAAATGGGTCCGGTAGCTCAATTGGATAGAGCAACAGCCTTCTAAGCTGTCGGTTCCGGGTTCGATTCCCGGCCGGATCACCAGACGACTTGCAATTCATAATTTTTTTGTTTTTTTGGTTTGTAAGGCTGCGCTTCGGTGCAGCCTTTTTTACATCATACACCCTCAGGTTTCAGGAGAGTTACCCGCCCTATCGGATTTTTTTATTAATTTTGCATCTGCTCATGGCCAAGAAAAACAATGAACTCATACGCGAGGATGTAATAGAAGGGCTGGAGATAGAACGCCCTGACGCCTCGGCATATACCGACGACTCCATCAAGACTCTCAGCTGGAACGAACACATTCGTCGTCGTCCCGGCATGTATATCGGCAAGCTCGGCGACGGGTCTCATGCCGAAGACGGAATCTATGTCCTGCTGAAGGAGGTCATAGACAACTCCATCGACGAATTCAACATGGGCGCCGGGAAACGCATCGACATTGCTCTTGATGAAGAGAGCGGCAGAGTAACCGTGCGCGACTATGGCCGCGGCATTCCACTGGGAAAGGTGCGCGAGGTGGCGTCGGAGATCAATACCGGCGGCAAGTTCGACGACAAGAGCTTCAAGAAGTCAGTAGGTCTGAACGGTGTCGGCCTGAAGGCTGTCAACGCCCTCAGCGAGCTGTGTGTGGTCAGCAGTGTCCGCGATGGTCAGAAAGTGGAAGTGGTGTTCCGCCGTGGAGAGACAGACCGTCAGGAAGCTCCTCAGCCCTCCGATGAACAGAACGGCACCAAGGTGGAGTTCCTGCCTGACCGCGACATCTTCGGCGATTATAGTTTCCGCATGGAGTTCATCCGCACCATGTTGGGAAACTACTCTTACCTGAATACCGGCCTCACCCTTACGCTGAACGGCGAGAAATTCAGTTCGCGCCACGCCTTGCTCGACCTTCTGCAGGCCAATCTCAGCGGCGACCCGCTATACCCCATCATCCATCTCAAGGGACAGGACATTGAAGTGGTGCTTACGCATACCGACCAGTATGGCGAGGAATATTATTCTTTCGTCAACGGCCAGTATACTTCGCAGGGAGGCACCCATCTGGCGGCGTTCCGCGAGGCGGTGAGCCGTACCGTGAAGGAATATTCCGGCAAAGGTTATGAGTACGGCGACATCCGTTCCGGCATA
>CAJMDR010000073.1 GCA_905212215.1 uncultured Porphyromonadaceae bacterium | reverse complement strand
AATACCCTCATCATGTAGTGCCATATTTTTTCCTCGATTTTTATTATAATTGAATTCCAATTTTAAATAAAGACATTCAGCAAAAAAATACTAATTTACTACTAAAAAGTCAAAAAAACTAATAATTAGACAAAAAAATATACTAAAAAACTCTTTTAGCTTTCAAAAGTTAAAAGAGCTTTTTGTTTTATTATTCTTCATCAATTGACAAAATAGCAATAAATGCTTCCTGTGGAACAGCAACTTTACCAAATTGTCTCATACGTTTTTTACCTTCTTTCTGTTTCTCCAATAGCTTGCGCTTACGTGAGATGTCGCCTCCATAACATTTTGCGGTGACATCCTTGCGAACAGCCTTAATGGTTTCTCGGGCGATAATCTTTGCTCCAATAGCCGCCTGAACGGCAATATCGAACTGTTGGCGCGGAATAAGTTCCTTGAGCTTTTCGCACATTCGGCGTCCGAATCTTACCGCATTGTCGGCGTGAGTAAGAGTGGAAAGGGCATCAACACTCTCTCCGTTCAGCAGAATGTCAAGTTTAATGAGGTTCGAGGGTCTGAAGTCCTGTATATGATAGTCGAAAGAGGCATAACCTTTAGAGATGCTCTTCAGCTTGTCGTAGAAGTCGATTACAATCTCGCCGAGAGGAATGTCGAAAGTCAGTTCCAGGCGATTTCCGGAAATATAATCCTGCTTTATCAGTTCACCTCGTTTGCCGAGACAGAGTGTCATGATAGGTCCGATATAATCGGCCTGTGTAATGATACTTGCACGGATATATGGTTCTTCTATATGGTCTATACTTGCAGGATCCGGCAGTCCGGAAGGGTTGTGGACCTCTATCTTCTCCCCTCGTTTAGTGTATACGTTGTAGCTGACGTTCGGCACAGTGGTGATGACATCCATGTTGAATTCCCTGCCGAGTCTTTCCTGTACAATCTCCATGTGAAGAAGACCGAGGAAACCGCAACGGAATCCGAAGCCGAGAGCGGCTGATGATTCCGGTTGGAAGGTAAGCGAGGCATCGTTGAGCTGAAGTTTCTCCAGCGAGGCCCTCAGATTTTCGAAATCCTCTGGGTCGATAGGGTAGACTCCCGCAAATACCATGGGTTTTACTTCTTCGAAACCTTCAATGGCGTTCTTGCAAGGAACATCCACATGTGTGATTGTATCGCCCACCTTTACCTCCTTGCTGCTTTTTATGCCGGATATTATATAGCCGACATTTCCGGCACTTAGTTCTTTCTCCGGCTGCATCTGGAGTTTCAGCACGCCGACTTCATCGGCATGGTATTCTTTGCCGGTTGAGAAGAACTTTACGAAATCATCCTTGCTAATAGTACCGTTTACGATTTTGAAATATGCTATGATACCACGGAAAGGATTGAATACCGAATCAAAGATAAGGGCCTGCAACGGAGCATTCGGGTCTCCTTCGGGAGCCGGCACACGATCAACTATAGCCTTCAGTATCTCGTCGACACCCTGACCTGTCTTTCCGCTTGCACGGATAATATCATTGCGGTCGCAACCCAACAGGTCGACAATCTGATCTTCCACCTCATCCGGCTTTGCGCTTTCAAGATCACATTTGTTGATTACAGGAATTACCTCAAGGTCATTATCTATGGCCATATAGAGGTTGCTGATGGTCTGTGCCTGTATTCCCTGACTGGCATCGACAATCAGGAGTGCACCTTCGCAAGCAGCTATGGAACGGCTTACCTCATAGCTGAAGTCCACATGTCCCGGGGTGTCAATCAGGTTAAGTGTGTAGTCAACATCATCCTGCCTGTATTGCATTTGTATGGCATGGCTTTTGATGGTAATGCCACGTTCTCGCTCCAGATCCATATCGTCCAGGACCTGGTTTTCCATGTCCTTGGCATCTACTGTCTTGGTGCGTTCAAGCAAACGGTCGGAAAGTGTCGACTTACCGTGGTCTATATGAGCTATTATGCAGAAATTTCTAATATTTTTCATTGTTGAGTAGTCTGATTTTGTGATGGCTTGCGACGTGTTCTATGGCGATAATGCCGTTTCTTTGTCTCCATGCCGGTTTTCTGAATGGCATCGGTCTTCTGCGTCGCGTTTTCATAGCTTGGTGTAACTGTGTTTTTTACAGTTTCAGAAACAACAGATGAACCTGCATGGTTTCTGGCGGTCCTATTTGTTGGTGAATCTGTCCGTTTACCAGTTGCCTGGGAAGCCGAACCGCTCATTTTGCGTCCGTAACCGCGCTGAACGGTATTACGTTGTTTAGAAGCTGATGACCTGTGCCCCGTTTTCTTCAAAGGTTGATTCAGTTCTTCCTCGTTACTGCATTTTAACTTCAAGGGTGGAATCTCCTTGCCAAGGAATTTTTCGATTTTCCTGAATGGCGTAAGATCTTTCCCATTTACAAGAGTTATAGCTCTTCCCGAAGCACCCGCTCTGGCAGTTCGGCCTATGCGATGTACATAATCTTCAGCTTCTCTCGGCACATCGTAATTCATCACAAGGGCTATGTCGTCTATATCAATACCCCTTGCCACAATATCCGTTGCGACGAGCATCTTCACGCTACCATTCTTGAAACTGTGCATCACCTCGTCTCTCTGAGCTTGATCAAGGTCACTGTGCATTTCCGCTACTTTGTAACCTTTTTGTCTGAGTGTTCTTGCAAGCTCTTTGACTTTCAGCTTCGAGGAGGCGAATATAAGGCTTCTGGCAGCCTCTTTTTCTTTGGCGAAGATTTCCTTGACAGCGTTCAGTTTTTGTGTCTCGTGTACATATATGGCTTCCTGACGAATGTTCTCTGCAGGTTTGCTCACCGCGATTTCAACACGAACTGGATTATTTAGAATGCTTTTGGCAAGTTTCTGAATCTTGTCGGGCATGGTGGCGGAAAACATGATTGTCTGTCTGTAATCCGGCAGATACGATGCAATCTGTTTAATATCATCATAAAAGCCCATATCAAGCATTCTGTCCGCTTCGTCAAGAATAAAGAAGCTGACCTCCGAGAGATCCACATATCCCATGCTGATATGGGATATCAGTCTTCCTGGAGTTGCAACAATTATGTCGGCGCCCATTTTCAAGCCTTGTCTCTGCCGGGCAAATTCGGGTCCGTCGTTACCGCCATAAACAGCTGAAGAACTTACCGGCACATAGTAGCTGAACCCCTGAAGTTGTTCATCTATTTGTTTAGCAAGCTCTCTGGTGGGCGCCATGATAAGACAATTTATTTTGTCTGACGGATAGTCGCCATAGCTGAGTTCATTGAGTACAGGGAGCAGGAAGGCTGCGGTTTTGCCCGTTCCTGTCTGGGCTACTCCGATTAGGTCTTTACCTTCAAGCAAAGGGGGTATGGAAGCCTCCTGTATAGGTGTCAACGTCTGGAAGCCCATCGTTTCGACGGCTTCCAGAACGTATTCATTCAGTTCGGTATCACTAAAATTCATTGAGTGCAAAATTACGAAAATTTCGGGAGATATGCAAATATAAATATGTGGCGGAATTACTTCTTCTCCCACCTTTAAAACCTACAAGCACTGATGGTTTAAATAATTTCTTAATATTGAATTTAATATTGGAACTAAAGTTGTCCAAAATAAATTTATAATTAGCTGATATTTCGAAATAATAATCAAATAAATATAGCTGAAAGTTTTCCAAAACGGAAATTCTGAGTGAACAATTATGAATTTAATTTTGTAGAATGGGAGAATAATCATAACTTTGCATCCGCAAAACAACCACAAAGATACGTAGCAAATACCATGATTGAAGTCGTTATAAAACGAGATGGCCGCGTGGTAGGTTTCAATGAGGAAAAAATCAAAGGAGCCATACGCAAAGCCATGCTTGCAACAGAGCAAGGAGAAGACGAGGCATTGCTTCAAAAGATTTCCGACCGCATTTCTATGACGTCGCCGGCCCGTATGAGTGTTGAGGACATTCAGGACAGGGTAGAGCTGGAACTGATGAAATCCAGCCGTAAGGATGTGGCGAAACGTTATATCGCTTATCGCGACAAGCGTTCCATAGCGCGTAAAGCAAAAACACGCGACCTCTTCATGGAAATCATTGCCGCCAAAAACAATGATGTCACCCGTGAGAACGCAAACATGAATGCGGATTCTCCCGCCGGTATGATGATGAAGTTCGCCTCTGAATCCACCAAACCTTTTGTTGACGACTATCTGCTGAGCGACGAGGCAAGAACGGCGGTAAAGAACAACTACATTCATATCCATGACAAGGATTATTACCCAACAAAATCATTAACCTGCGTTCAGCATCCGTTGGAAAAGATTTTGCGACACGGCTTTGTGGCGGGTCACGGGGAATCTCGACCAGCCAAGAGGATAGAGACTGCAAGTGTCATAGCCTGCATTTCGCTGGAAACAGCTCAGAACGAAATGCATGGCGGTCAGGCTATACCGGCCTTCGATTTCTATCTCGCACCATTCGTGCGTAAGACATATATCGAGGAACTAAGAAAGATAGAGGAACTGAGCGGCATGAATCTTCAATCCCGTTACGATGAGAATTTGAAAGATTATATCAAACGACCGCTTGAGGGTTTGGAAGGAGAAGAAAGAGCATTGCAACATGCCATGAACCAGACGGTAGGCAGAGTACATCAGGCTATGGAAGCTTTTATCCATAACATGAATACCATCCATAGCCGTGGTGGCAATCAAGTAGTGTTCTCATCCATCAATTACGGCACCGATACTTCGGCAGAAGGCAGATGTGTGATACGTGAACTGTTGCAGACCACGTATGAAGGAGTAGGAAACGGAGCGACTGCCATTTTTCCTATACAGATATGGAAGAAGAAAAGGGGAGTAAGCTATCTTCCCGAAGACCCCAACCGCGATCTATATGAACTGGCATGTAAGGTAACGGCACGCCGTTTCTTTCCGAACTTCCTTAATCTTGACGCAAGCTATAACCAGCATGAGAAATGGCGTGCCGATGATCCGGAAAGATACAAGTATGAAGTCGCCACCATGGGTTGCCGAACGAGAGTGTTTGAAAACCGTTATGGTGAAAAGACATCTATAGGACGCGGCAACCTTTCTTTCACTACCATCAATCTTGTGCGGCTTGCCATAGAGGTGATGAACATCTGCGACAAGGAAGAGCGTATTCAACGTTTCTTTGAGAAACTTGACGACATATTGACTATTACTGCTCGTCAGCTTGACGAACGCTACCGGTTCCAGTCAACAGCCCTGGCCAAGCAATTCCCTTTGGTCATGAGCAAGCTGTGGAACGGAGCTGATCAGTTAGACGTCAACGACACTATAGAAAGTGTAATCAACCAGGGAACTTTGGGAATAGGATTCATAGGTCTTGCCGAATGTCTTACAGCTCTGACAGGGCATCATCATGGGGAAGATGTTGAGAGCCAGAAATTGGGTCTCAGCATTGTACGACACATGCGTTCCAAGGCAAATGAGTTCAGTGAGATCTTCGGACATAATTATTCCATTCTCGCCACTCCCGCAGAAGGGCTTTCAGGAAAATTCACTAAACGGGATCGAAAGTCATTCGGTGTAATACCCGGTGTAACGGACAAGGATTATTACACCAATTCCAACCATGTTCCCGTTTACTATCACTGTTCGCCAAGACATAAGGCAAAAGTGGAAGCTCCGTACCATGAAATGACAAGGGGCGGTCATATTTTCTATGTAGAACTGGACGGCGACGCAACCCATAATCCGGAGGCTATAATGCAGATAGTGGACCTTATGGATAAATATGACATGGGCTATGGTTCAGTGAATCATAACCGCAACCATTGTCCGAACTGCGGATATGAGAATGCCGACAAGGATATGGATCATTGTCCTAAGTGTGGACATCGATTCGAGACCATACAGCGCATAACCGGATACTTGGTCGGCACAACGGACCGCTGGAACTCAGGTAAACTCGCCGAGTTGAAAGACAGGGTAGTACACAAATAGTGCGAGATGCAATTGCAGATACTCGACATAGTCAGAGGAACTACGGTTGACGGACCGGGATTTCGCACGGCAATCTATATTGCCGGATGCAAGCACCAATGTCCGGGTTGTCATAATCCTGAATCTTGGGATTTCAATGCCGGAAAGGCAATGACATTGGATGAGATAATGGCAATAGTTGAAGAAGAAGATTTCGATGTCACTTTAAGTGGAGGCGACCCGTTATACCATCCGTCTGAAATTGCCGAGTTGATAAAACGCATCAAAGCCATAGGTCACAAGACCTGGGTTTATACCGGTTTCATAATGGAAAAGATATTGTCAGACAATAGACTCCTCAATACCATAAAAGAAGCGGAGGCCGTTGTAGACGGACCTTTCATAAAAGAATTACATGATCCAGATCTCAGATTCAGAGGGTCATCAAATCAAAAGATATATTACACGGATAATATTCCGGAACTAACTGAACCATGAAAACCTTTCCAGAAAATATGCCAGATTGGGCATACTATATGAACTGTGCAGTAACGGTGTGCAACGCCGACTGTGAGATCATCTATCAGAACGACAAGGCAAAACAGACATACAGGAAGCATGGCAATCTCATTGGCAAGAATCTGATGGACTGCCATAAAGACCACGCCAGAGCAATCATCAGGCAATTACTTGAAACAGGTGGAAGCAATGCCTACACAATAGAAAAAGAAGGTCTGCACAAAATGATTTATCAGACAGCCTATCGTCTGGAGGATGGTACAGTTGGAGGCCTTGTGGAAATTTCCATGGTGATACCGGCCGAAATGCCGCATTACATGCGGAAATAAGGAACTTATCCTCAAAACAAAGGCTGTCTACAGGGCACAAAAACAATGAATTTTACCATGCCGCCGATAATTACTATTTTTGTGGCATGGTATCAGTAGAAAATCTCGGAGTAGAGTTTTCCGCCAAACCACTTTTTGGCGGTGTAAGCTTTAACATCAACGGGAATGACCGCATAGGTCTTGCCGGCAAGAATGGTGCCGGCAAGTCTACAATGCTTAAAATTTTGGCAGGTCTCGAGAGACCTACTACAGGCGTTATTGGCCGTGAGGAAGGCATTACCATAGGTTATCTTCCTCAACAAATGCAGCTTGCCGACTCCACAACAGTATTGGAGGAGGTAAAGAAAGCTTTTGCCATCATCAATTCCATGAAAGATGAACTGGCGAGCATCGAGAAACGGATTGAACAGATAGACGAAAGCAACTGGAAAGAAACATCTTCTCTGCTGGAAAGTGCCGAACACCTCCGCGACCGCATACGCATGAGTTCGGGCGCAAATATGGAAGGAGAGATAGAAAAGACACTTCTCGGCCTTGGTTTTGAACGAAAGGACCTTTACAGACCCACGTCGGAATTTAGCGGTGGCTGGCGCATGCGTTTGGAGCTTGCCAAGATTCTTCTACAAAAGCCTGACCTATTGTTGCTTGACGAACCTACCAACCACCTGGATATTCACGCAGTGGAGTGGTTGGAGAGCTTTCTTTCCGATTTTAAGGGCGCCTGCCTGATTGTGTCCCACGATCGCTATTTCCTGGATCGTGTGAGTAATCGGATCCTGGAGCTGGATCATGGGAAAATTTACAGTTATGAAGCAAATTATTCAAAATTTCTGGAGCTGAAAGTGCAAAGAGAAGAGATGGCACTGGCAACGGAGCGAAAAAGACAGAGCGTCCTTCGTATGGAACTTGAATGGGCAAAACGCGGCTGTCGTGCGAGAAGTACCAAACAGCGTGCGAGACTGGAGCGTCTTGAGGCTTTAAAAGCGGGAAAAGCACCGGTCAGTGACGCCACACTTGAGATTGAAGCAACAGCTGCAAGAATGGGCAGAAAGACAGTAGAACTGCATCATATCAGCAAACGCTACGGAGAGAAAGTACTGATCGATGATTTTGATTACATTGTTCTGAAAAATCAGCGGCTTGGCATCATCGGACCGAACGGATGCGGCAAATCAACGCTGATCAAGATCATTGCCGGGCTGATCGAGCCGGACAGTGGGAGCGTGGAGATCGGTGAGACGATTCGGCTTGGATATTTTGCACAGGAAGTGCCGGATATGAATACCGAGCAGCGGGTGATCGATTACATCAAAGATGTGGCAGAGTATC
>CAJMDR010000072.1 GCA_905212215.1 uncultured Porphyromonadaceae bacterium | reverse complement strand
GACGTTATGAGCGACATGGTTTCCACCGCTTTCGGCTCGCTGGCAATGATGACTTCCGTTCTCGTTTCACCGGAAGGTAACTACGAGTATGAGGCAGCTCACGGCACCGTTACCCGTCACTACTACAAGTATCTGAAGGGTGAAGAGACTTCCACCAACCCCATGGCCACCATTTTCGCCTGGAGCGGCGCTCTGCGCAAACGCGGCGAGATAGACGGTCTGCCCGAGCTGGTTAAGTATGCCAACGCTCTGGAGGACGCCTGCTTCGACACCCTGAACGCAGGCATCGTAACCAAAGACCTGGTTAACCTGATGGAAGGCGTACTGCCCAAGGCAGTGAACAGCGCAGACTTCCTCAAAGCCATCCGCGCCAACCTCGAAAAGCGCCTCGCCTAAGGAGTTTAAGGGCTTTAAGGAATTTAAGGCCTGAGAGACCCTGAGGCAATTTCAAGAATTTAAGGAGTTTAAGGAGTTTAAGGCATAGCGCCCACTCCTTAAACTCCTTTTTTGAATTCCTTTTTGATAAAATTGGTTCTGATTGGAAAATTTTGTTTAACTTTGCACTGCAGACTGTTAGACAAGACCCAATAGGTGCTTGTTGAATAGTCTGGCAGACATTTTTTGAAAAGGCGTTTACTAAACGCTCTTTCTTGACTGCTTGGAACCTGGAAAATTTCAAATCACTGTCAGGAATGAGGCAAATGGTAGAATCCTGTGTGGATATGTATAGTCCCGGCATTTTGCATGGAATATGCGACAATGCTGTCACTTATCATTTTCCGCGTGAGGTCTCTGCGTGTTTGCCCGTTCAGCAGTGATGGGCGATTCCAGGGCCTCAAGCAGTGGAACGGGCAGCAAGTATGGCTCACGCGTTTTTTCTTTTTTATCGCCAAACCGGAAGTGGGCTCCGGAACATATCACACGAATCATGAGACGATTTTCTTATCTGAGCACTGTATTGGTTGTGATGCTTATGGCATTCAGTTTCACAACTGCCCGCTCACAAATTTCCCTATGGGTGGGACAAACCTATAGCGCCGACTTTACAAGTTCGGTTATGGGTATTACCTACAACCTCAGTTGGTCCACAAACGGAGGCTATCTTGACCTCAGTGGAAGTGGCTTCTACCGGGACATCAGACCGACACAGTATTTCTCCGGCACAGCGACAGTGACATGCGAGTGGGACTACAAGCTCACCTCCAGCTCCCGGATGCAGCATGTGAAACGCAGTGTGAACATCACATGCCGGGATAATAAGGTCTATATATCTCCTTCGACTCTGACGCTCTCTCCGGGTGAGACGGCATATGTCAGCTACCGGCATCAATACGACAACGACTACACATCGTATGCGGGTGCATATTTCCAATCCATGAATCCCGATATTGTGGAGGTTGATTCCCGGACAGGAAAGGTGACTGCAAAGAATGCCGGAGAGACGTCCATAAACGTTTATTCCAAGATTTCATCACAATCCCCATCCTGTAAGGTTACAGTAAAGAAAGTGACTCCTACATCAGTATCTCTTCCTTCGACAATGACACTTACTGCCGGGGAAAGCGGCACACTCACACCGACTCTTTATCCTTCGGGAGCGCAGACCACTTATTCATGGTCTTCTTCCGACACTGCCATAGCCAAGGTGAGCGCAGGCAAAGTATATGCCCGGCATCATGGAAAAGCACGTATTACTGTGACAACCGCAAATGGTCTCAAAGCCACCTGCAACCTGACAGTTAACAAATCACAGCTTAAGCTTTCAAAATCCCTTGAAAGCGGACTTTACAGCAGAGGTACAAAACTGACTCTCACCAGTAATGAAGGTGCGACTATACGTTATACAACAGACGGCACATCTCCGAATAAAAACAGTATGCGTTATACCGCGCCCATCCCTCTCACTGGGAATATTGAGCTGAGGGCCATAGCCACGCATCCTGACTATCTTGACAGCGAGGAAATATCAGAGAGATACGAAGTCACAGACTTGAAATCTGTATCTCGCGTACCGGCACAAGGCGGTTCGACTATCTCTTCTCTGAATATAATTTCGGTTACATATAACATGGAGCTGTCTTCCAATAGGGATGAATCAAAAATAAGACTCATGTACAATAATGGGGAATCTATTCCTCGTAAAACTGCTATAATCGGCAATACATTGTATATAATACCTGAGGAAGGATATGAGGAGCAGAAATGCCAGGTGATAATTGAGCCTTATGCGCTGAAAAATACCGATGGCGAGCCTTGTCCACGAGAAACCTTCAATGTCCAATTTACTGATGCTTATAATTTGTCAGACGAATATCCCATTGACATCTTCGCTTCGGGTTTAATTAGATTCCATCTGACAAACAAGCATGTTTTAAAGAACCCCAACAAGTGTTGGCCTTCTGGAAAAGGGGATTATTCTTACTCTTGGAATACTATCTCTGATCCAGATAGTGTTACGAAATGTATTGTTTCTACTTATAGCGATGAGTTAGTTGGATTTATTAAACAAGACGGATGGCTCTGGCTTGTCGGTTATGATGGCACTTTTTTTACATCAGGAGCTAAACTACCTGTTAAATATAAAAATGTAAAAGATGCAGCATATAGTGGAGAGGATGAAATATCGCATTGGGGTACTCTATTTTATATAGATGAGAATGATGAACTTTACGGCATTGGCAACGATTGTCAAGGGCAACTTCTCGGCAAAGGAACGTCTTTCAAAACAAATTACTCCGGGGTAAAATGTTATTATTCAAATTCGCCAATAAAAATACTGGACAACGTAACCGAAGTGCGAGCTTGGGAAGGACAATGTGCAGCAATTACAAAGGATGGTTCTTTGTGGGTATGGGGAGATAAATTTTTAAATTATCATTCCGTTTATTCTCCAGTAAAAATTAGTTCAAATGTCAAAACATTCAATATATACGATGGTTACTTGATGTTTACCAATAAGGATGATGTCGCGTGGGAATTTGATTTCTTTAACGGCCAATTAAATAAGGTAGGGGAAAACATTAAATATATTTTAGGATGTAAGAAACGGGGTTTTCTGATTACAACTGACCACAAACTATATGGTTGGGGAAGCAATGATTTTGGCCAACTCGGTGTAGGACATACTTCTGCAGTTCAGTCATCTCCAAGTAAACCTGTATTCATAAAAGATGGAATACAACAAGTTTCATTTTCCGCAACGTACTCTTTGGCACTCACCGATGATAATGCAATATATGGTTGGGGCAGCAATGTAGGCGGCATTATATTTGGAGAAAAAGGGAATCTTACTTCACCTACATTGTTGGAAAGCTCGGAGAAACCGAGGCTGACTGACGTTGAGGTGCCTGCTTCTGTAAGCATCCCTAAGGGTTCTCCTGCACCGATACCACGGTTGACTGTTCCGGCAGACGGGGTGTGCCAGGCGGTTGAGTGGAGCATTTCAAATCCGGGTGTGGCTCAGATAGACAATCGCGGAATGCTGACACCTCTTGAAGAGGGACAATGCACGGCTACTATGACTGTCACTAAAGTTGACGGAAGCAAGATTGTCAAGAATGTAAATGTGAAGATTGTGCCTGAGAACAAGGGTGTGGGAATGATTGAATTCTCGCCGGAGGATGAGGTCATATATTATAACCTGCAAGGCATTGCAGTTTTCAAAGGCCGTTTTGGCGAGGCTCCGGAACTGCCGCGTGGCGTATATATAATTCGGCAAGGAGTCAAAGCAATTAAAACTGTTATTCCCTGAGCAAGGCTATTCGCGTTAACCTCGAGAAGCGCCTCGCTTAAGGTTTTTAAGGAGTTTAAGGGCTTTAAGGAGTTTAAGGACTGAGAGGCCCTAAGGCAATTTAAGCAGTTAAGGAGTTCAAGGAGTTTAAGGCATAGCGCCCACTCCCTAAACTCCTTAAGTTCCTTAAAGGCCTTAAATTCCTTAAGGTGTTGAAGGGTCCGAGTCAATAGCCTCTTTTGTCTTTGCGGAGGCGTGTCATGCGTTCGGAAAAGCCCCCTTCCTTAATGAACTCATCTGCCAATTTCTGAAGAAGTCTGTGCAGGAGGAAATCAGTCTGATGAAGCAGTATTATGGCCATGTTTGCAATTGTCTGCGGCGGTCTGGTTTCGACTATTTGCATGAAAAATTTGGCATCGTTGTGAGTCTTGCCCAAGTCGCGCATAGCCTCGTATTCCAGACTTCCGGGCTGCCATTGCCGATGGCCTCTTGTTCTCAGATAATCCTCGTAATCCTCAAGAAGTTCCTTCAGACTCGCTTTGGCTACATTTATGAGTTTGATTTCTGTCTTTGTTGAAGTTGAGGCGGCGGCACAGCCCTCCACAATGTTCTGTTTCCCGCTGCGGGCGGCTTGCACCATCTGGTCGGTGGTGCGGTCTCCTTTGCTGAGGTATTTTCGGTAAAAGTGATATGTCATACGGTATATGGCATCAGCCTTTTGGTAGCTGATCAGAGACTTATAGTTGCCTTTTTGCTTGATTAGTTCATTCATGGTATTGAAAATCCGGATTTTTGCAAAGTTAGCTATAAATCCCGAGTATGATAGATTTTTTGAGGATTTTTTAAAGAAAGAGGGCGTATGCCAGTCACTTGCATCCGCCCTCGATGGTGATCCGTCAGGGTTATTTGACGAATTCCTTGCGTACACTGCCGTCGCTGAGACGGAAGATGTTTATGCTGCCGCGTTTAGGCTCGGAAATGCGGAGACCGTCAATGGTATAGATCTCGACCACATGGATGTCCTCCGTAACGCTTTCCACGCCGTTAGCATCGCCTTTGATGTTCTTGAAAAGTCGCCATCCGGGAGCCGTTTTGTATGCTTCCAGGCTTTCTGCGGGTACATGAAGCGTGCAGTAGTCATAGAGTGCGTCACTGTTCCAGTTTGTCCAGTCGGAGAAAGCACGAGTATCGTTGCTTTCGGTAAGTGCCGGAGGCGTTGGCATCTTGGCGATGACATCCTTGAAAGGACAACGGGCAAAGGCTTTCGGGCCAATCGTCTGCAATGTGGAAGGGAGTACTATCTGGGTCAGGTCAGGGCAAAGCGAAATACCATAGCTCTGTATCTCCAAGAGTCCTTCAGGCAGAATGACCTTTGTAGGTCCTGCATAGTTGATAGTGCTGCTGCCTATCACTTTCACCCCTTTGCCGAAGTCAACTGTCAGCAGATTGAAACAGTGGCCGAAACAGGTATTGCCTACCGTGTCTACTTTGTCGGGAATGACGATGGATGTTATTTTTGACTCATAGAAAGCTCCGTCGCCGATATGTGTAAGGCCATTGGGCAGTTTCACTTCTGTAAACTGAGATTTCATGAACACATCATCGCCTATATACGTCACTGTTGAGGGTATGTTGATTGATTTGAGCGGATTGTTTGAGAACAAACCGGAAGGCAATGATTTCAGACCTTCGGGAAGCTGACATGTCTCCATAGCTGTGCAGGTGTGGAAAACGGCTTCACCCAAAGTCTTTACGGAGGCGGGGATAGAAGCTTTCTTTATATTTTCACAGTCAGCGAAGGCACCATATTCTATTATCTCCACACCTTCGGGAAGCATAACTTCTGTAAGACCCAAAACTGCGCCGAAAGCGCTGTCCCCGATTCTGCGGAGGCTGGCTGTAAAGGGGAAAGATGCCAGTTTCTCGCAATTGATGAAAGCTGAATTGTCGATTACCTGAAGGCCTTCGCAACCGGTCACCGTGGTGAGATTGGTACATTCCTCAAAAGCATTCTCTCCGATTTTCGTCACTGATGCGGGAATGGTTACCGTTGTCATTTCAGCGACTTCGAAGCAACCACCTTCAATGGTGACTATTCCTTCGGGTATAGTAACGTTCTGGCCGGAAGCACCAAAACATTTCACCATTGTTTTGGTGGTATTATTGGTGAGAACATTGTTCAATATAGCAAAATTTGGATTTCCTGGAGCCAATTTTATCTCCTTCAGACTCGGAGAATAGTAGAAAGCGCAGGCTGCGATATTCTCCAGACTTGCGGGTATGGTAAGGGTCGTTAGCTTCACTCTACTCAGTGCGAAGTATCCTATCTCTTTGAGTCCTTCGTTGAGAATCAGGGATTGCAGTTTCTTGATGCCGAAGAAGGCATAGGCTCCTATTTTCTCTACCCCCGAAGGTACAGAGAAGCTTTCAGCTTCAAGTCCGTTGCCGTAGTAGAGTAGCGACTTTCTGCCTTTGGAATATAGTATTCCTTCCTTTGCCTCAAAGTAGGGATTAGCCGCGTCTACGGTGATGTCTTTGAGCTGGGAATTGGCAAAAGCTGATGGAGCCAAATCCTTTACTTTTGCTCCTATCACTACTGTCTCGAGGCCGCTGTTGTAGAAGGCATTCTCGTCGATTGTAGTGACATTGCCGGGAATGGTTATGGTCTTCAGGAGTTTGTCGCCCATGAAAGCCTGCATTCCTATCACTGCGAGTTTGTCGTTGAGCTTGACCGAGGTCAGGGTCGGGATGATGCCGAAGGCTCTCAGTCCAAATTTCTCCACGTTGTCGCCAAGGACAATGGTAGTGATTTCCTGTCCCTGAAAGGCCATGTCTGCAACTTCGGTCACAGGATATTGTGTTCCGTTGAAAGTCGCGGTGGCGGGGATGACCAGATTCTCTTCTGTCTGGTCCTCGGCGAAGCCAAGGAGGATAGCTTTACCGTTGTTTAAGCGGTAGCTGAGTTTGCCTGCCGTGAAAGTCTGGGCATTGATTGCTGTTGAAGCAATAATGACGCATAACAGACTCCACGTCATGCGCCGGAGGTTTAGCGCTTGTAAAAATTTCTGCATCTTGTTTTAGTGTTTTATGATGTTATTGTGACTGATTTTGTTTTAAAAGGAGTCAAGTACACTGCAAAGGTAAGTAAAATTCTGGAATTACCCCCCCCGATATGTTAATTAATGTTAAGTACGAATGTTCTTTCTTGTGCCTAATCTTTTGAACGCAGGTAGTTATATCACATTTGTTCTTTGCAAATGAGTGGAATTCATTCAAGAATTACGTTGGTCAAAGCGGTAGTCAAAGAGATTGGCAAAAGAAGGGGCATGGGGGATTTGCGGGGGTCGGGGAAATTTAGTAATTTTGTACTTTAATGGAAAAGGTTCTTGTAAAAGGGCTGTTTTAATAGGCTCTTGTAAAAGGGCTTGTGTGTAATAGCTCCTTGATAAAAGGCCAACTTGTAATGATTTTGATATGAATAGCAATTTTAATCTCGATGATATTTGCGGTGGTAATTCACAGGAAAAGAAATTCAACCGTACTCTGATTACTACGGCATTGCCATACGCCAATGGGCCTGTGCATATAGGCCATCTGGCGGGGGTATATATTCCTGCCGACATCTATACTCGCTATCTGCGTCTGCAAGGCCGCGATGTGCTCCTCATCGGCGGTAGCGACGAACATGGCGTGCCCATTACTATAAAAGCTAAGAAAGAGGGTGTCACCCCGCAGGATATAGTCGACCGTTACCATGCCATTATCCGCGACTCATTCGAGGAACTTGGCATTTCGTTTGACGTTTATGGCCGTACTACTTCGGAAACCCATCGTCGCACTGCGTCGGACTTCTTCAAGCGTCTTTATGACAAAGGTGAATTCGTGGAGAAGACTTCCGAACAGCTCTACGATCCTGAGGCGGAGCAGTTCTTGGCCGACCGTTATGTTACCGGCACATGTCCTCATTGCGGCAACGAACATGCTTATGGCGACCAATGCGAGGCTTGCGGCACATCGTTGAATGCGACCGATTTGATTAATCCTAAATCGGCCATTACGGGAAATCAGCCTGTTTTGCGGGAGACAAAGCATTGGTATCTGCCTCTCGACAAGTGGGAACCGTTCTTGCGCCAATGGATTTTGGAAGAGCATAAGGAATGGAAACCGAATGTGTACGGACAATGCAAATCGTGGCTCGACATGGGGTTACAACCTCGCGCGGTGAGCCGTGACCTCGATTGGGGGGTTCCCGTACCGGTGGAAGGCGCCGAAGGTAAGGTGTTGTATGTGTGGTTCGATGCTCCTATCGGGTATATCTCGAATACCAAAGAGTTGCTTCCCGACAAATGGGAACTGTATTGGAAAGACAAGGATACGAAAATGGTCCACTTTATCGGCAAGGACAACATCGTATTCCACTGCATTGTTTTCCCTGCGATGCTGAAAGCCGAGGGGAGTTATATTTTGCCGGATAATGTGCCGGCCAACGA
>CAJMDR010000071.1 GCA_905212215.1 uncultured Porphyromonadaceae bacterium | reverse complement strand
TACATTTTCTTCATCGTCTCCGCTCTCTTCAGTATCCACAAGCTCCATTCCCACTTTATAGGGCCGGAAGTCCACGGCAGGCTGTACAAGCAGTCCTATGGCGCCTAAATAAACCGGATATGCTATAGCCAATGTCAATGCCAGCCATTGCAAAGCCGGGGTGACAAGCCAATGTATCCGGCGGTTGAAAAAGAGCAGCCAAACACAAGCTGCCGTCAGACCCACGTTTTTCCAGAATGTAGACCAGTTGGAAATCACAAGAGCATCGCCAAAACAACCGCAGTCCGCCACAGGATTATCCAAAGCCAGCCATAACGACAAAGGCAACATGAAAGCCATTACCAAAGTGGCGCATGCGGATGATGTGCGGCGGAAACAACCGCAGAAAAGCATAACGCCTATCACGAACTCAGCAGCGAAAAGCACAAACGCCCCTATCAGAAGCACTCCTTCGGGAATCTGCCAGCCGAACACACCGGCATAGTCCACTAATTTATAATAAGTACCATAAGGATCCACCGCCTTGGTTAAACCGGAAAAAATAAAAGTACCACCTACTACAAGACGCATCAGCCATGCCAGTATGCGTAGTGCCGGAGTCAGGTTGCCTTTACCGAATAGTTTTATGCGCCTCATTACAGAGTGTTTTACTGTTTGCCTTCGGTGAGCAGAATCAGGGCAAACAGCGAGTAATTGATAATATCCATGTACCCACCTTCCACACCCTCGCTCACGCTCGTATGCCCGTGGTGGTCTTCTATTTCCTTTATTCGATGCAATTTCTGCAGTATGATGTCGGTGATTGAGCTGACCCGCATCAGACGCCATGCCTCGTCATAGTCATGGTTCTTGTCATCCATCAGTCTGGTAGCCTTGTCCAGCATGGTGTCATAGAGTATCATCGCTTTATCAGGCTCCAGATCATTGCTTCCGGGCACTTCAAGTTGTATGAGAGCCATTACGGAATAATTCACCATAGCTATGAAACCATCGTCCTGACCTTCAGGTACTCTTGCCTCGGCTTTCTCCTGCAAGGCTCGGATACGGCGTGCCTTTATATAAATCTGGTCAGTTAGCGACGATGGCCGCATCACTCGCCATGAAGTGCCGTAATCCATCATTTTTTGTCCGTAAAGAAGGCGGCAACGTTGTTTTTCCGCTGCAAACTGGGTAGGTGTATCAGGCTGTCTGGTCTCCATATTGCTGCAAAGTTAATTATTTTTTGCGAGTTAGAATAATAATGTGTATCTTCGCGCCATATATGAACGATATGACTGAGCTTTTCGACTTGATACTGCGACAGTCCGGTAGCGTGGACATAGCTGAAAGCGACTTCAAAAAAATGATATATGAAGACGCCCCCTTGCGCAGGCAGTATCGCGACTGGTGTAATGAATATGGCTATTCAGAACGAAATGGATTCATGGAATACTGTCGGGAATACATAGACCGCCAGGCCGGTATGTGGAATGTATTCAACAGCGAGTACAATGAAGACCTATAAGCCTCGCGGACGTTACCACCTCATGGCCGAGTGGGAGAAAGAGTGTGCCATTTTAGTGACCATGCCTTCCGCCCTAACAGACTGGGCATACATACTCGACAAGGCAAAGCAGCAGTGCCGCGACCTCGTGCACGCTTTACTTGCACATGGACAACAGGTTATTCTGTTGTGTAACAACGAAGAGAATATAGAAATTCATCCACATCCCCTCCTGAAGATTGTCTCTGCAGAGTACAACGATACATGGACACGAGATTATGGCCCTTTGTCCGTATCCGACGGAAACAAAGAACGGATGCTTGATTTCGGGTTTAACGCATGGGGACTGAAATTCGCAGCCAACAAAGACAATCTCGTAAATCTGCAACTTTCAGAACAAAACATATTCCCTGAAGAATATATCCGCAACTGCCGGAAATATATTCTGGAGGGTGGCTCGGTAGAGACAGATGGCAAAGGAACTTTGCTAACTACTTCGCGTTGCCTGTGCTCGCCAAACAGGAACGGTGGCCTCTCAAAACAGGAGGTGAACGAGGCTATGCGACTCTATTTGGGAATTGAACATGTGCTTTGGCTCGACTACGGTGCTCTTGAAGGAGATGATACCGACAGCCATATCGACACATTGGCACGTATGGCACCGCATGACACCATAGTTTACACTGGCTCTTCCAACTCCGGCGACTGGCAGGACCAAGAGCTGAAAATGATGGCAGACCAGTTGAAAGCTTTCAGAACAATGCATGGCGAGCTTTTCAATCTGGTGGAGTTGCCTCTACCCTCTCCTGTATATGACGAAGATGGTATGAGATTGCCGGCAACCTATGCAAACTATCTTGTCACACCCGACCATATTTTCATGCCTACCTACTCACAGCATGAAAATGACATCCTCGCGGCTCAGATTCTTAAATCTGTTTTCCCCGGACATACAATCGTAGGAGTTGACTGCCGGACATATCTTCATCAGCATGGGTCGCTGCATTGCGCAACCATGCAGATTCCTCTTTCTTTACTGAATCTTTAACCATAACCTTACGAAAAAGTGAATCCAGAATCAATCATAAAGGTAGGACTTGTGCAACGTGCCAACCTTCCGTCTGTCGCAGCCAACAGAACAGCCATAAGTCAGGAAGCCCATGAACTGGCGGCTCTCGGCGCCCAGCTGATTGTGCTCAGCGAACTGCACGACTCTTCTTATTTCTGTCAGACGGAAGATGTCGACACTTTCGATCTGGCACAGCCTGTTCCGGGACATGCCACAGACTTTTATTCTCAGTTGGCAGCCAGCACAAGTGCGGTTATTGTGAGTTCTCATTTTGAACGACGTGCCCCCGGATTATACCACAATACCGCCGTGGTGCATGATTCTGACGGCTCTCTGTGCGGCATATACCGCAAGATGCACATCCCCGATGACCCCGCTTATTACGAGAAATTCTATTTTACTCCCGGCGACCTCGGTTTCAAGCCTATAGAAACTTCCATAGGCAAACTCGGAGTGATGGTGTGCTGGGACCAGTGGTATCCGGAAGCAGCCCGGCTGATGACCCTCGCCGGAGCCGATGTCCTTATCTATCCCACGGCCATTGGTTTTGAAAGTTCCGATACCGCTGAAGAGCAACAAAGACAACTGGAAGCATGGGTAACAGTTCAACGCGGACATGCCGTGGCCAACGGACTTCCTGTAATCACCGTTAACCGATGCGGTTTTGAACCGGATTCTTCCGGTGCCACTGGCGGAATCTCTTTCTGGGGAAACAGTTTTGTGGCAGGGCCACCGGGGGAACTGTTGTACCGTGCCGGAATGGAGCCGGAATCACCTTTGGTCGACATAGACCTTGACCGCTCGGAACAGGTTAGACGCTGGTGGCCTTTCCTGCGCGACAGAAGAATCGATGCATACGCTCCCATCCTCAACCGTTTCAACAATTGACAAAAAACTATCAAGCCAATCATGTCGGAGTTTCTTGCCTCGCACAACATGCTGGGAATAGCCATAGGAATATGCACTTTCCTGATAATAGGAATTTTCCATCCCCTTGTGATTAAGGGCGAATATTATTTAGGACAGAAAGCCAACTGGTTCTTCCTAATTGGAGGAATCATAGCCGCCATAGCCTGTGTCTCGGTAAAAGATGCTTTCTGGCAGTCTCTTTTAGGAGTGACCTCATGCTCATGCTTCTGGTCTATCCTTGAAGTTCGCCAGCAACGAGAGCGAGTACGCAAGGGTTGGTATCCTGCACGCAGGAAACAACAATGAACATAGTTTCTGCAATTACTCCTCAACATTTTAGCAGATGGATATTGAAATACTTGTAATAGGCCGAACATCAGAAGGATATCTCCGGCAAGGCATAGAACAATACCTCAAGCGACTTGTACATTATGCTCCCTGCCGACTGGTAGAACTCCCCGATGCCCGTCGCGGCAAGTCAATGCCAGAAGCTGAGCAGAAACAGCGAGAAGGAAAACTGATGCTCGATTATATCCAGCCTTCGGACTATGTTGTATTGCTTGACGAGAGAGGACGGGAACGCACCTCGACTGAGTTTGCCGCATGGCTGGACAAGAAGTTCGCCACAGGCCGCAAACGCCTTATTCTGGCAATAGGTGGCCCTTATGGGTTTTCGAAGGCTGTCTATGACAGGGCAGACGAAATGCTCTCCCTTTCACACATGACCTTCAACCACGAAATGGTCCGGCTATTCCTCGCAGAACAGATTTACCGAGCCTTTACAATCCTGCGCGGCCAACCCTACCACCACGCCTGATTCCCTCTCCAATGGGGATTTTTTATTACTTTTGTGCAAAATTTGAAATATGATGTCAGATACCCAACTGTTTGAAGCCCTCCTCGACCTTGCTTTCGCCGAGGACATAGGCAATGGCGACCATACTACCCTCTCCACTATCCCTGCAGAAGCCAAAGGCGAAGCCAGACTCCTTGTCAAGGAGAAAGGTGTGCTTGCCGGCGTGAAACGCGGAATAGCAGTACTGAAACGTCTTGACCCTACAATTGAGGTGGAACAGTTTCTTGACGATGGCGCCGAGGTGAATCCCGGCGATGTGGCGTTCATAGCCCGCGGTCCGCAGCGCTCCCTGCTGACGGCGGAAAGGCTTATGCTCAATATCATGCAGCGAATGAGCGGCATCGCCACCCTTACAGCCAAGTATCAGAAGGAACTTGAAGGCACGGGCGCGAAAGTGCTCGATACCCGCAAGACTACACCGGGAATGCGTATTCTTGAAAAGGAAGCTGTGGCAACTGGTGGTGGCGCAAACCATCGTATGGGCCTTCACGACATGATTCTAATCAAGGACAACCATATTGATTTTGCTGGCGGACTTGAGAAAGCCATAGACCGTGCCCACGAGTATATGGAAACTAATGGCCTCAACCTTAAGGTGGAAGTAGAGACCCGCTCTTTCAATGACATTCGCCGTGCTTTGGCGCATGGAGGTGTAGACCGTATCATGTTCGACAATTTTACTCCCGAAGACACCGCCGAAGCCGTACGCATTGTCAACCACAAGGTTGAAACAGAATCCTCAGGAGGCATCACCCTTCAGAATCTGCGTGCTTATGGCCTTGCCGGAGTGGATTTCATCTCTGTAGGTGCCCTGACCCATTCAGTAAAAGGTCTTGACCTTAGCTTCAAGGCAATAGTGCCGAAAGCCTGAAACAGAATACCTCCACATATAAACAAGAGAATATGCCGTTCATATTGCGGCACATTCTCTTGTTTTTTGTAGTAATATCTTCTTATTCAGCTGTTTGCGTATCCTCTTCCATTTCCGGATATTTCTTGTATTGCGACTGGTCCGGATTGAAACAGCCTTCTTGCAGACAATAATATATTCTTGTGCAGGCAAAGGCATCAAGGGCCGCATATTCCTGCTGGCTACTTGTAAGCGACGGCTGTTCCCAGTTTGTGAGACGCTGGTTTTTTGAGATACGCTCGCCGAACATGATACCGTAGATGCGTGCCAGCGAGTTGTCGGCTATACGGAACTCCTTCACATATTGCTGCACATCCACAAAGGCCTTGGGCTTGAATTCCGCCAGTTTGTTGAGGTTGAGGAAATCATCATGAACGGAAGCTCCGACCTTAACTATGGACTCATCCTCCAGGAGCGCACGCAGTTCTGGAGTAAATCCTATGTCATTGAGCCGGAAGAGATAGCAGGTATTGTCACACGACAACTGGAGCAGGGCGACGGTGTTGGTGCGCCCTCTCTTGAAGCTCGGCCGAGTCTCCGTATCGAAGCCTATGACAGGCCATTCCCGCAGTTTTTTCACTGCCGGCATCACGGCGCCCGCCTTGTCTATAACCACTATCTTGCCGCTGAAGTGGGCCTGCGGCAACTGGGCAAGCTCCTCTTTGTTGATGGACAGATAGTAGTCCTGTTCCTCCATGGTGCTCATTACTGCTGTGTGTTTTTCTCCTTTAATGATGCAAAGATAAATATAATATTTGGTATATGCACTATCCTGCCGAGAAAAAACTTATCTCACACCTCAATTTTTTTGAGTCAAGTAGTGGATAGTTAAGAGTTTTTCCTTAACTTTGCGAAAAATTTCAGAGAGAAACAGTGGAGATAAAGAAAATCAAAAGAGCTTTAATCTCCGTCTATCATAAAGACGGGCTGAAAAACATAATAGACATGCTTGCCGCTAATAATGTGGAACTTCTTTCCACCGGAGGCACGCATGAGTTCATCAAAAGCCTCGGGTACGACTGCACTACCGTAGAGTCTGTTACCGGTTACCCCTCCATTTTAGGAGGCAGAGTAAAGACTTTGCATCCTTCGGTGATGGGTGGCATTCTGCAACGCCGCGACAATACCGGCGATGCGGAACAGGCCGAAAAGTATTCCATTCCGGAAATAGACCTTGTCATCGTAGACCTGTATCCTTTCAGCCAGACAGTAGCCGACGGAGCTCCTGAAGCTGACATCATAGAGAAAATCGACATAGGCGGCATCACGCTAATCCGTGCTGCTGCAAAGAACTACAACGATGTAGCTATCGTGGCCTCTAAAGCGGAATATCCGCTTCTTGAAGCCATTCTGAAACGCAACGACGCCTCCACCACTCTTGCCGAAAGGCGGGAGCTGGCAAAAAGAGCTTTCGGCGTTTCTTCCGCCTATGACTCGGCTATCTTCAACTGGTTCGATGCCCCGTCGCCAACAGCTTTACGCCTCACAGCCGACGGTTGCCGTCATCTGCGTTACGGTGAGAACCCTCATCAACAGGGACGTTTCTTCGGCGAGTTCAACAAGATGTTTACACAGCTGCATGGAAAGGAAATCAGCTACAACAACATCCTTGACATTGACGCCGCACTGTCGTTGATAAGCGACTTTAACGAGACTACCGTGGCTATCCTCAAGCACAACAATCCTTGTGGACTTGCCTGTGGCGAGAATCTCACCGACACCTGGAAAGCCGCTTTGGAGTGTGACCCTGTTTCTGCCTTTGGTGGCGTGATTATCACCAACCGCGAGATAGACTCCGCAACAGCTACCGAAATAGACAAGATTTTCTTTGAGGTAATCGTGGCTCCCGGTTTCACGGAGGAAGCACTCGAAATCCTTCGTCATAAGAAGAACCGCATCATACTGCACGCCCACACCCTTAAGTTGCCTGCATTGCGCCTGCGCAGTGCACTGAACGGCTATCTGGAGGAGGATGCCGACATACCTGCAGGACTGCCAGAGGATTACAAGGTTGTTACCACAGCACAGCCCTCGGAGGCTATGCTGCGCGATATGGCGCTTGCCAATACTCTTGTAAAACACTTCCGTTCCAACGCCATAGTGCTTGTGAAAGAAGGAAGGTTGATGGGTGCCGGAATGGGTCAGGTAAGCCGCATCGATGCTCTGAAACATGCCATAGAACGCGCTAGCGAGGCTGGCAGAGACCTTAATGGAGCTGTTATGGCCAGCGATGCCTTCTTCCCCTTCAGCGACTGCGTACAGACCGCGTATAAGGCTGGAGTGAGAGGCGTGGTGCAGCCCGGCGGATCAGTACGAGACCAGGATTCAATCTCTTTCTGCGAAGAGAAAAACATCCCGATGGTTTTCACCGCCTGCCGCCATTTCCGTCATTGAGTGGCTTTTGAGTCAGCCGACTCAGACTCTCCTCTCGACTGATATGGGAATGGTCAGGTCAGATTTTACTGAGCACTTTATGCTTCGATATTGATCTGACTGTTTACGAAAAGAAAGACATTCAAATTATATTGTCAGCAGTCACAGCAATCTATAGTGCATTGATGACCGTTTAATCAAAAACACCAATTAATATGGGACTGTTTTCATTTACACAGGAAATAGCGATGGACCTTGGCACCGCCAACTCCATCATTATACATAAAGACAAAATCGTGGTTGACGAGCCTTCGGTAGTCGCCATGGATGTCAAGTCCGGCAAGCCCATCGCGGTAGGCACCACAGCCCACCAGATGGAAGGAAAGGAAAGCCCGGGGATACGCACCGTACGGCCTATGATTGACGGCGTTATAGCCGACTTCAACGCCGCCGAGCACATGATTCGTGGCCTGGTGAAGATGGTCAGCAGCAAGCGCCGCTGGTTCTCGCCCTCCCTGCGCATGGTGGTGTGCATACCCTCAGGTTCCACAGAGGTGGAGCTACGTGCCGTGCGCGACAGTTCTGAGCATGCAGGCGGTCGCGACGTATACATGATTTACGA
>CAJMDR010000070.1 GCA_905212215.1 uncultured Porphyromonadaceae bacterium | reverse complement strand
AAAGAGGCAATGGAGCATCCTCAGACAAAAGAGCAGTCCAGGACTTATTTCGTAGCCGCAATGATTGAATGGCGAAGCTATGAGGCAGATGTGAGGAAAAGAGAGATAAATCCTAAAGATGGCTCGGTGAAAGATGCAAACATGACGCAGAAAATCCTCAATGGCTACAAATATCTTCTCAAAGCCCTGCCGTTGGACTCTATGCCTGACAAGAAAGGGAAAATAAAACCTAAATATTCCCGCGAGATTCTTGAACAGCTTGACGCTCATGCCTACGACCTGTATCGTGCCGGAGCATTAAGTTACAATGCCGGGAAATATTATCCGGAAGCCTACGAAGGCTTCATGGGTGCCGCTCAACTTGCCTCAGACCCAAGAATGATGAGGACAAGAAAGCTATTACCGGACTCCGTGATGGCAAATTCCTTCTTTTTTGCCGGACTGAGTGCATACGGTGGCAAGCAACCTAAGAAAGCTCTTCCTGCCTTCAGCCTCGCTGAGAAAAGCGGACTGACTTCCGACACCCTTTACCTCTATTCCATGGCTATCTGGGAACAGTTGGCCAAGGATTCGGCGCAATTGCACGACATCGCCCGCGATTCCCTGCTGAACATATCGCAGAGAGCTTACAGAAGGCATGGAATCAAGGTGCCGGACTTCCTGAGCCGTATGACACAGATTTATATCGCAGAGGGAAAGACAGACACAATCCTTGCTATTCTTGACCGTCAGCTTGAAAAGACGCCTGAGGAATGGCTGCCTCGAGGTCTGAGAGCATGGGTCTATGACTCTGCTGGGAAAACAGATGCGGCAATCGCAGATTACAAGCTGGCCGCGGAACATCCCGGAATTTCGGCTAAAATGCTGATGAGGGGTGCCAACCTGCTCTACAGACATGCCCATAAACTGAAAGATAACATAAAGGGCAACCGTCAGCAACGCCGCAAGATGGCGAAAGAACTCATCGACAATTATCTTGTACCCGCTACCTCAATGGCAAAAAGAGCCGGAGAGAAAACCTCCGACTCCAAAGATCTCGATTTAATAAAAGATATTCTTGAAGCTATTGATTACGACACTTCGCTCCTTCAATAGCCTGACATTATCAGCCTATTTGCGTTTAGCTGCCTTTTCGGCGGCATAACGGAATGAATCCATGATTTTTGTGGGACGGTCGTTGGCGAACGCTCCAAGATGATAATCGGCATCTGCATTGATTTCCGGCGCCCAATAGTAGACTCCCTTGCAGGCTCCGTCGGTTTCGTCAAGCACTTTGTCGAACATCTTCACCATAAAGTCATATCCTTTTTCCGGTTCGCGGGCATCCACTCCCACCTCGGTAATCATGATGTCGGTGCCATATTTCTCCTTAAGATGCTTTATGTTGGCAATACAGTCGTTGAGTGTTGAATCCTCGTCAGGACGGAAACCGCCTTCCATGGCCCAGAAAGGATAAAGACTCATGCCTATCATGTCCCATTTCACTCCGTTGTCAAGCAGTGAGTCGAACACTCTGTCATACAGATCCTGATCGAAACCATTGTCAAGATGTATGATCACCTGAGCATCGGGATAAACCTCTTTCACAGCATCTATTCCCGCCTGGGTAAGACGGGCATAATTCTCCGGATTCTCCTCGAACCGTCCCATCGGCCACAGAAAACCATGCGTGGTCTCGTTGCCTACCTGCACCCACTTCACGTCTATATTGTTAGCCAACAATTCCTCAAGAGTGCTACGTGTATGTTCCGCAAGGGCGCTGCACATCTCGTCAAGGTCCATATCTTTCCATGCCGCCGGAATGTTCTGCTTGCCGGGATCGGCCCACCAGTCGCTGTAATGAAAGTCTACCATCACCGGCATACCGAGTTCCTGTGCACGGAGTGCCATCTGCGTTACATCGCCGGGAGAACAGAAACCATCGGTGGGATCCACCCATACACGCAGACGTATGGAATTCATGCCGGCATCGCGCATCAGCTGGAAAGGATCAGCCACATTACCATCTTTATCATAAAAGACTCGGCCTCTCGCCTCATCGGCTGAAACGCCGCTAATGTCGCCGCCGAGCCAGAAAGAATCGGCCGATGCAATGGATATATTTAAAATGACAGAGGCAAATACCAGAGCAAGTTTTGCCCTCATGTTGCTGAAACGAATCTTATTCATACTGAATAGTAAACGTAAAAACAGAAGATTAATTATCTGTGGCAACAATAAAATTGTTTTTCTCACGCCATAACATAGGAGTGCCTACAGTTGCAAATGTCATAAAAATTCACTAACTTTGCAGTATGAAAGGCATAGTATTGGCAGGAGGAAGCGGAACGCGCCTCTACCCCATCACCAGAGCTGTCAGCAAGCAATTGCTGCCTATTTACGATAAGCCGATGGTTTATTACCCATTGTCCACGCTCATGCGTGCCGGCATACGCGACATCCTGCTCATATCCACTCCTGACGATCTGCCGAATTTTGAGCGCTTACTCGGCGACGGCAGCCATTTCGGAGTAAAAATGAACTATGCCGTTCAACCAAGCCCCGACGGCCTCGCTCAGGCTTTCATCATCGGTCGTGAATTCATAGGCGACGACGACGTATGCATGGTGTTGGGAGACAACATCTTCCACGGCACGGGCTTCGAGCCTATGCTGCAACAGGCAAGACTAAGAGCAAAAGAGGGAGAAGCTACTGTTTTCGGATACTGGGTGGCGGATCCTGAGCGATACGGCGTAGCCGAATTCGACAAGAACGGCAAATGCCTCGGAATAGAAGAAAAGCCGGCTGAACCAAAGAGCAACTATGCCGTGACCGGGTTATACTTCTACCCCAACGATGTTGTGGATGTGGCAGCCAACGTCAAGCCTTCGCAAAGAGGAGAGCTGGAAATCACCTCGGTGAACCAGGAATACCTAAAACGCGAAAAACTGATTGTGCAGAAGCTGGAACGCGGTTTCGCATGGCTCGACACCGGAACCCACGATAGCCTTGCCGACGCCTCAATCTATGTGGAAGTGCTGGAGAAACGTCAGGGACTGAAGATAGCCTGTCTGGAGGCAATGGCATACCGCCGAGGATGGATCTCCAGGGAAAAACTACAGGAATCAGCCGATCTGATGGCTAAAAACGAATACGGACAATATCTTGCCGGACTGTTGGCGGAAGATTAAATCCGCCGGGCAAACGATAATAGTGCAATAACAGCGCATATTCAAACCATGAAAGTAATTAAGACCGCCATTGCGGATGTCAAGATAATAGAACCGCGTGTCTTCGGCGATTCCAGAGGTTACTTCTACGAAAGTTTCTGCGAAAGGGAATTCCGCCGCAACGTGGCCGACGTACATTTTGTTCAGGACAACGAAAGTTTCAGCCAAGGCCTTGTGGTACGCGGACTGCATTTCCAGCGCGATGAACATGCCCAGGCTAAACTGGTAAGGGTGACCGAAGGCAAAGTGCTTGACATTGCTGTGGATCTGCGCAGCGGCTCACCAACTTTCGGACAACATGTGGCAGTGGAACTGAGCGGAGATAACCATCGCCAGCTATTCATACCCCGTGGTTTCGCACATGGATTCGCCGTGCTCAGCGAGAGCGCCCATTTTCTTTATAAATGCGACAATTATTACTGTCCGGAAGCGGAAGACGGCATAGCTTACAACGACCCGGAATTAGGCATCGACTGGCAGATAGACCTTGCCGAGGCCATAGTCTCGGAAAAAGACAGCCATCGTCCTACTCTTTCTCAATGGCTAAATAAAAAGAATGGAGAAAACGGTGAGGAACAACGTATCGGATGCCGCATCCTCGTCACCGGAGCAAACGGACAGCTCGGCAAGAGCCTCCAACGCATTGCCGAACACGATGACAAGCATGAGTTCCTTTTCACCGACTACGAGGAAATGGACATTACATCGCCGGAATCCATAGAGAAGATAATGGCCTCGTTCCGCCCGAACATCATAATAAACTGCGCAGCCTATACCGACGTCAACCATGCAGAGACGGATACCGCCAAGGCTCACAAGCTCAACACTGAAGCTGCCGGACTGTTGGCGAATGCCTCGAAACGCCATAATGCCCACCTCATCCACCTCAGCACAGATTACGTATTCGGACAGAAGACACTCAACACTCCCATCGAGGAGACGACACCTACTTCTCCACTCGGTGTTTATGGCATGACGAAACTCGAAGGCGAGGAGATGGTGAAGGCTTCTGGCTGCCATTACACCATTATCCGCACAGCTTGGCTTTATTCGGAGTTCGGAAACAACTTCGTGAAGACGATGCAACGCCTTATGGCAGACCATAAGGAACTTCGAGTGGTGGCTGACCAGACGGGAACCCCCACCTATGCAGGAGATCTGGCGGAGGCTATCATGACAGTGGTTGACAATCCAGGTAAACCGGCTACTTACCATTATTCAAACCTCGGCACCGCAACATGGTATGACTTCGCCGTGGAGATACAGCGACTGAGTAACCTCAATAACTGCAAGGTTTCACCATGCACCACCGCAGATTATCCTACTCCCGCAGCAAGACCAAGTTACTCCGTGCTCAGCAAGAACAAAATCACACGCACTTTCAACCTCAGCATACCTTATTGGCGCGATTCTCTCGCCAAATGCATAACAAATCTTATGGAACAATGACCGGAAAGTATGAACGCAATATAATGGTTACCGGTGGCGCCGGATTTATCGGCAGCCATGTAGTGCGCCGTCTGGTGAAACGCTATCCGAACTACCGCATAGTAAACCTCGACAAGCTTACATACGCCGGAAACCTGCGGAACCTCGACGACATTGCCGATGCCGACAATTATGTTTTTGAACGCGCCGACATTACAGACCTGGACGCCATGCAATCCATCATGGAGCGTTACGAAATTGACGGCATAATCCATCTCGCCGCCGAGAGCCATGTGGACCGTAGCATTACGGATCCGTTCGTATTCGCCCGTACAAATGTAATGGGCACCCTTTCGCTGCTTGAAGCTGCAAGGAGGGTATGGAGCGTCACTCCCGAATGTTTCAAGGGAAAACTCTTTTACCATATCAGTACTGACGAGGTTTACGGCGCCTTACCGTTAGGAGAAGGGATGTTTACAGAGTCCACTCCGTATTCCCCGCATTCTCCTTACAGTGCATCGAAAGCGTCGAGTGACCATTTTGTGAGAGCTTACCATGACACTTACGGTTTCCCTTCTCTGATAACGAACTGTTCCAATAACTACGGTCCTTACCAGTTCCCGGAGAAGCTTATTCCGCTCTTCATAAACAACATTCGTCACCATAAGCCTCTGCCAGTCTATGGAAAAGGACTCAACATACGCGACTGGCTGTTTGTTGAAGATCATGCAGCGGCCATTGACCTTGTTTTCCACAAAGGTAAACCGGGCGACACATACAATATCGGAGGCTTTAATGAGCTCAGCAACATAGACCTCGTTCGCATGCTGTGCCGCGAAGTGGATCGTCAGCTCGGCCGTCCTGAAGGTGACGCAGAAAAGCTCATCACATACGTCAAAGACAGGGCAGGACATGACCTCCGCTATGCCATTGATGCTACTAAACTCAATAAGGAACTCGGGTGGAAACCGAGCCTCCAGTTTGAAGAAGGACTGCGGAAGACTGTTAGCTGGTATCTGGAAAATCAGGAATGGATCGATAATATTACCTCGGGAGATTACCAGGACTATTACCGGGCCATGTACGAAAACCGATGAAGGAAAAAGAATATAAAGGCGAAGAATACACCCCACGCCTCGATGACACGGACAACGAGTCTTTATACAACGAGAAGAAAGATTCCCCGTTGTATGAAGATGACGATGATTCCGCCTGCTACGATGAGGATGATGAGGAGAAAGCCGACAAAGGCAATCCCCGCCACCGGCCCGGAGCATGGCGCAGTTGGCTACGAGTGTGGGCAACCCCCTTGGCAGGATGGAAAGCGATGCGGCAGCAACGCCTCTCGCCCGCGGCCATGGAGTCTTCGGTGTTCTACCCTCTCGCCGCCCTCGCGGCCTTAGGCGCCTTCGCCCGAAAATTCTATTTTCCCAACGTTAGTGTGAGCAGTTGCCTCATAGAGGCAACATGCGTGTTTGTGGCTTTCTTTGCCACATACTTCCTCACTTTCCCCATAGCCCGGCTGCTAATGCGGCAAGACTGTGCGAAAAAGGTGGACTCGCCTTTCGGCCACTGCTATGTGGCAGGATTGCTGGCTACATTGGAATTCTTCTTCTTCCTCTATGAATGCCTGCCTTTCCTGGAGGTTATTCTGGCGGCCACTCCCGCATATACGATCTATCTGTCGTATAAGGGAATCCCTGCGCTCAGAATACCTTCGCAGCGACGTATCTCAACCTGGGTGGCACTTGTCCTTCTCATCCTGGCGCTACCATTTCTTGTATACGAGTTGTTGGGAATCATGCTCCCGCCGCAAACATAGAACCTGTATAACAGCGTTTAGTGTATATGAAACCTCAGCAAATCAACATAAAGAACCGCCGCGCTACTTTCGACTATGAGATAAGCGACACCTATACTGCAGGCATAGCGCTGACGGGTACTGAAATAAAGTCTATCCGCGACGGTAAGGCAGGTCTTTCCGACACATACGTGGTGATAGACAACGGCGAGGCGTGGGTGAAAGGCATGTATGTGGCCGAATACTTCTATGGTTCATACAACAATCATGCCTCACGACGCGACCGTAAACTTCTGCTTACCCGCAAGGAACTGCGAAAACTCGCAAGAGTAGCGGATGATGCCGGCTATACCATTATCCCTCTGCGGCTCTTCCTCTCCGACAAAGGACTTGCGAAGCTCGTAATAGGCGTGGCCCGAGGTAAAAAAGCATACGACAAACGCCAGAGCATACGTGAGCGCGAGGACAAACGTTCTCTTGACCGTCTTTTCAAGAAATAATCTTCTTGCTTAGCATAATATGGAACTGATCAAACATGAATGTGGAGTGGTGATGCTGCGACTCCGCAAACCTCTCTCTTATTACAAGGAAAAATACGGTTCCGAACTGTGGGGACTCAACAAGCTCTATCTGATGATGGAGAAAGAGCACAACCGTGGTCAGGAAGGCGCCGGAATAGGATGTGTCAAACAATATGCCCATCCCGGCAGCGAATACATATTCCGCGAAAGAGCCGAAGGCTCCGACGCCATCACCCGCGTTTTCGGTGCTGTGCACAAGGAGATTCAGAGACATATTGATGAAGAAGGCTACACCCTTGAGGAATGTCCTTTCGTAGGAGAAGTGTACATGGGTCATCTGCGCTACAGCACCACAGGAAGAAGCGGTCTCAGCAACGTGCATCCTTTCATGCGCCGTAACAACTGGAGGGCAAGAAACATGCTGCTCTGCGGCAATTTCAACCTCACCAATGTAGACAAGGTATTCAAGGAAATCACCGACCTCGGCCAGCATCCACGTTATTACGCCGACGGTTTCATCCTTCTCGAACAGATAGGTCATGCTCTGGATCGCGAGAACGAACGTGTATATGCCATAAATCATGCCGCCGGACTACGCGGCATGGAGCTTAGTGAGAAAATAGCGGCCGACATTGACGTCTGCAATATCCTGCATCGTTGCGCTCCGAAATGGGACGGCGGATACGTGATCTGCGGCATTGCAGGAAACACTTCCATGTGGGTTCTGCGCGACGTGAACGGCATCCGTCCCGCTTTCTATTATGTAGACGATGAAATAGCTGTAGTAGCCAGCGAAAGACCGGTAATCCTGACTGCCTTCGATCTGAAAGCAGACCAAGTAAAAGAATTAACACCCGGACAAGCTATAATAGTAGATCAGAAAGGCGACTGGCGTCTGGAACAGATTCTGGAGCCAAAGGACCGCAAAGCCTGTTCGTTTGAGCGTATATATTTCTCCCGTGGAAACGATGGCGACATTTACCGCGAGCGCAAGAAACTCGGAGCTCTGCTTGCCGATGATGTGGAAAAGGCTGTTGACGGAGCCATGGACAACACTGTAATCTCGTTCGTGCCTAACACTGCGGAAGTGGCATATATGGGACTTACAGAGGAATTCGAGAACAAGAACGCAAAGGCCAAAATAGAGCTCGCGAAGAAATTAGCTTCCGGAGAAGTAAAATATTCTCCCGAAGTTGAGCATATCATGAGCAGAAAGGTGCGCAAGGAGAAAGTGGCTTGGAAAGACATCAAGCTCCGCACTTTC
>CAJMDR010000069.1 GCA_905212215.1 uncultured Porphyromonadaceae bacterium | reverse complement strand
CTCCAAGACACTCAATAAAGCGAGCTAATTTTGGAACATAGAACTGAACACCCTACTTTATTATTATCATATTCCTTTGAAGCGCTGAAAGCAAACACCCCTTTCGGAGTATTTGCTCTGAGTTTATGTCTATGGTATGAAGCCCTTTCAACCGGATGAAACTCTTTGGGAAGCAGACCTATCGCTTGCTCGAATGAAAGTTTAGGAGCTTTAAGTTTGGGCATAGTCATTTTTTATTCCAATATCGTGTTGACAGATAATCGATAAGTGCCGGATATTGACTTGCGGAACAAATTTCGTTCGTTTCGGTGGCTGCTATTAACCGTCCTCGGTTGATAGGAAACAGGATAGCTCCTGAGATGATTGGTGGCACTATGAACAAAATGCGCACGATTCTGCGCATTGGACTGCGTCATGGTCATGACGCAATAGTTTTGGGTGCTTTCGGTTGTGGTGCCTTTATGAATCCACCGAGGCATATTGCTGAATTGTTTCGTGAGGTGATTTACGAAGATGAGTTCAGGAATAAGTACCGGAAGATAGTGTTCGCTATTCTTGAAGACCATAACAGCAATGGAAGGGTGAATCCTAACGGCAACCTCCTGCCGTTCATTGAAGTCTTCTCTAAAGCGGAGGCCAGATGAAGCTCATGTAAGGAGTCGAAGTCTGAAGTACCACCAGAACCAGTCCCAGACAAGCCGTAATGGATAGTGTTTTCCCGGCTCTATATATATGTTTAGGCTTGATGTGAAGAATATCATTTTCGCTTTGAGTCTGAGATGCCCTGTGGCAACCGGAATAGTGATATTCTGAGGCTCTGTGATGTGAAACCGTTTTATCACTCTGTCGTTGGCATATAGCTCAATTACCCAGTTCATGGCTTGCCAATGGCCTGCGAATTCAAAATCTATGTAACCGTATTGCTCGTCGGAGTAAGGACGATGTTTTATGATTATATCACTTTTCATGGTGTGAAGTTACAAAACTTTGAAGAGTTTTCAAAATTGAATTAAAAACTTAAAATATCGGGTTGTTGTGTTTGTATGGATGAAAAATTTTATTTACCTTTGTAATCTAAAGGGCTGTTTGCATTCCACTGATTAAAAAACCGAGCGTCAAATATTGCTTGACAGGGACAATAGGTAGGAAGAAAAAAGTCCGGAAGGAGTTGGGAATGGGGGAGAGGGACTAACCAAAATGTTGCTTTGCTTACTTTTGAGTTTGCACCGACAGCAGGGAAGTACATTTACTCCTCACACTGAGGACTGCATCAAAGAGATACCAAACTGAAATAATCATCAAAAACAAGACAAGGATGAAACGAATCGTAACCTTATTGTTGCTTGGTCTGTGCCTTGCTATGGCACCACCGGGTGACGCCCAGATACTGGGAAAACTCAACAAGGGTCTGAACAAACTGAACAATACCCTTGAGAAAGTGGACAAGTACAAGAAGGACAAGAAAGCGAAGAAACCCAAAGGAGGAGAGAACACCGCAGCATCTTCCGGGAGTGCGCAAAGTGCAGCTACTCAGGTAGACGACTCTAAATGGAAGAAGGTGAGCGATACCGGCAAGTATCCGTTCATCACTTCCCAGACGAAATTCATGCGCATAGGAGACATCTACGGCGAGTCCTTTTCCGATGTTCATGAAGACATTTTCTGGGTGGTGAAAGAGAACCGTTATGAATTCTGGACCATAGACGGCCGTAAATTGTTCGGCAATGACTGGGAGAACATCCGTTATGGAGGCGAGACCCCGAAGTTCAATGGGGGAGTAGCTGTTGCCCGTCGTGCCAAAGCAAATACATCGGGCAAGAAACCTATCTGTCTGCTTTATCGCGATGGCTCTGTGCGAGAGCTTGATGCCTCGTACGAGGATGTGACGCAGTTCTGCGATGGTCTTGCTCTGGTGAAGAAGAAAGTGAACTATAAGGACACTTATTTCTATATCAACGCAAGGGGCGAGAAAGTGTTTCCCTTCTTGACGGTATACTGGGAGAGTGTCTACGACAACAAAAGCGCCGTTCGCCCGCTGAACAACGGTTTGCGTGCATACGCGGCAGGATACCATAAATGGGGTTATATCGATGCCAAGGGCAATGTGGTGCTCCCTGCAAAGTACTGTATGGCAAGGGATTTCCATGAGGGATCCGCCTGGGTAGGAGAAGGCGCCCAGCCGTCATTGGCAGGTAATGTGAAGTATCACCTCATCGACACCAAGGGCAATATCGTCTACACCACAGAGAAGCCTTCTTCCGAGAGTATGCTCTCAGACGTTTCCGACGGCATCTTTTATATTGAAAAAGGTTCCGACATCTACTATTACGACTTGAAAGGCAATGAGATAGGACATTTCGAAGCCGGGAACAAGTTTTATAACGGTTATGCTTTTGTGGTGCCAAAAGAACAGCGAGAATTTACCGACATCACTACGGCTCTCATCAACAAGCAGTGCCAGATCGTGAAACGCATAAGCGATGCTGTTGTGGCAGCCTATATCCCTGAGGAAAACGGACCAAAGTTCGAGCCATACGGACTGGCGACTGTGTTCTGCGATGACCGTAGCCTGATATTAGACCCTATGGGTAATGTGGTAGTGAAGAGATACTACAATCCTGATACCAACACAAAAATCAACGGCTTCAAGCAACTTACTTCTTGCGGATATGCCCGCGTCACCGACATGATGGTGAATGGCGTAGGCTACCGAGGCATAATGCGTGCCGACGGCATGATGGAATGGCTGTTCTCGGAGAACGAGATGGAAAATGCGGAGAAGTATCTTCCCATACAGCCTTTTCCACTTCCGGAGCCGGAACCCGGCGATGATCCTGAACCTGAACCGGAACCAGGCAATCCACGGCCTCCGGTAATAAAAATCATCAATGTCAATCAACCGCCAATTGGACCAACCAAGGTGATAGAGAAAACTTATAAAGTCACACTTGTTACAAAAGGTAATGGCACAGCATCCCTTTCTTCCCCCGGTCCGTTCAAATATGGCGACATGGTGTCGGTTAACACGGTACCGCAAAAGGATTGGGCAGTAGGCAACATAGACATACAAGGTGACGGAGCTGCTTATCTGGATGCCTCAAAGCCTATGGGAGTTACATCAGATCTGACCATCACAGTCATTTTCGTCAAGAAACCGGATTTGACGAAGCCTGAAATCGTCGGTACATATCAGGGATTGAAAGATTATTATTTCAACCGCGAGGAGTCCACTCCAATTGATGTTTATGCAGAGATCAGCGAGAATCCTGACATAGAATCGCCGTACGGTAAAAACACCTACGGTTTCATGGTGCTGATGATAGATCCAACAGTACGTCGCATGGGTAACGGTGCATCTGCCTATATTTTCGGTATGCCATTGAAAATTTCAGGTTATCAGCATGAAGCCTCTGGCGATGAATGGCTGGTATGCGACGGGGGTTCTGTCTCATACCATGATATGAAGATGGGCTCAGGCAATCCCCTTGCCTCACTCTTCTATAAGCTGATGATGACTTTCGATGGCACAGAGAACTTTCAGGGAGTGCCACGACGTTATCGCATACACATTGACAAACGCGACAAGAACACTGGAGAAATCACTTTGGGTCGACTTGAAGTCTTCTCCGTTAAGGCCGGAGGCTGGGTGCCCGGCGGTCATAAGTCGGTGGAAAATGTCAAGAAAGGTATGTTCATGGACGTGATAGAGAAAGGATGGCCTGCCGACACCTATCAGGGAGTGGTACTGAAACCTGCCCAAAAACGTGATGATGTGTATTGGTATGCTCCGGAGTCATGGTACACCAATCCTTCGCTTTATAAAGCGATTATAGAGAGTATGCGCAACAGCTATGGCTCGTTCAAGACTGATATAGAGAAACTTTTTGAATAGATCTCAGGATTTTAGGTTTTGTGCTGACCGTAGCCTGCGCCGAGCGGAGGCCTGCAACCCAGGACCTAGAAAACAACAGAATAGAAAAAGGAGGATGTCGAAATTGCAAGGCATTCTCCTTTTTTATGCTGTTCAGGATTTCGGAGCGGGTGGAGTGTCGGAACACCAAAGCAGATAGCGTTTGGCACCTACAGAGATGCCTATGAGGAAACGGCTATCGTCGGCGATGGGGCGTAATTTCAATTTTTTGCGTAATTCTTCAGGTGAGACAGGGTAGTCATGACATGCCACATTGGCTTTAGAGCCGCTTACAGCTTGTTTTGCCTGTCGCAATGAAGGAAATACTTCTTCGATGAATAAACAGCGACCAGGGAAGCCCTGAGGCCGTTCTCGTGCAAGGAAAACTCTTTTTGATAACTGAGTGGGAAAGAGTCCGGGCCATTGTTTCATAACCGCATATCCGGCATACGCTTTTGCGACAGCGGCGGAAACGGAACAGAGCCAGACTCCGGGCTGAGGTTCTATTTTTTCAGTCTCTGTTTTCAACTCCGAGGGTTTGGGATTGCGCCAGGGCCAGTGGACAACAAAGGTAGAAGTGCTTCCGTCCTCGTCAATCTCCACAGCAATTATTTCCTTTTGCTCATGGTGTGTGCTGAAATCAAATTTCAGCAACAATTCCTTACATTCACCTTTGAAACCTACGGCATAAAGCTTCGATATTTTCGGATAACGGTTCAAGACCGCATCTACATCGAGCATAGGGGATGTCTTCACCAAAAGAGTGGATGTCAATTTTTCAGCGGATTCCAGAATATCGTCGAGGCGTGGGCTACAGTCATCGAAGGAATAAGCCCTTCCCCCGCTATTCAGCCTCCGTGCTGGATCGGCGAATATTACATCAAAATGAGTTTCTTCCTCCACTTGCTTTTGCAGCCAGCAGATTGCTTCATCTTGCATTAGCTTAATGTCGAGACCGAGTTCGCGGATGTTATGATTTCCGGCATTTACTGTTTCGGATGATATGTCAACAGCCTGCACCGATGCTCCCTTATCGGCAAAAGCAAAGGCATCAATTCCTAAACCGAAAGTGATGTCGGCGACGTTTTTATCCTGAAGGTCGCCGCAGCAGGAAGCATTGAATTCAGCTACTCTGAAGTGAGTGCATTGTTCAGCTAATAGAGAAGAAGGGAAAATGAACTCTTTATGCTTAAGTATAGGTGCTATTTTGTTGCGGGCTTTTCTTCGCGCCTCTATCTGCGTAAGTGCCAAAGAAGCTGTTTCAGGCTCCATGACTTTGCGTGCGGAGGTTGCCAAAGCTACAGGATTGTTGCTGTCAACATTCTCAATCCATTGCCAGAATTCAGGGGTGAGCGCTTCAATTTTTGCTTCCATGCCCCAAAATTAGCCAAAAATCCTGATATGGATACCGATATTCGCTTTAGTCGTATTAACTTTGCAGGTAATGAAAGATTTTGCAGCTATAGATTTTGAGACCGCCAACAGGAACAGTTGTTCAGTCTGTTCGGTTGGCATAGTGATAGTACGTGACGGAAAGATTACAGAGGAGATATATAGGCTAATCCGTCCTGCACCAAATTATTATTCTCCGGCAAATGTGCGTGTTCATTCCTTGACTCGCGCAGACACAGACCCGGCACCGCATTTCGACGAGGTCTGGACTGAGATAGCGCCACGCATAGAAGGGTTGCCATTGGTGGCACATTTCAGCCGATTCGATGAAGGCTGTCTGAGGGCTGCCATGGAACGCTATGGTATGACCTGGCCGGGCTATCGTTTCTATTGCACATGTACGGCAAGCCGGAAGGTGTTGGGGCGCATGTTGCCGAATCATAAACTGGACACGGTAGCGTCTTTTTTAGGGTTCGAACGGTTTCGTCACCATTATGCCATGGATGATGCCAGAGCTTGCGCTTTCATAGCCTGCAACCTGCTTGACAAGGCATATCCTGACATGAGATGACCTGTTTTCAGTTTGAATATGTGTTTGTCTTAATGACGGATATTCTGTGATTCAGATGATTTATTGTTCAAAAGTAATGTGTTGACGTCAATTGTGATTTTACTACGTTTTAATCTTACTTGCAAGTAATCTGCAAGACGTGTTTTTTGCGTTGCAGAAAGTCCTTTTGGGGCTGCAACGAAGGCTACCGACAGAGTGTCGGTGGCATCGGAAGAGGTACTGGCGGCAATGATTTCGCTCAGCGCTATGGTCTGTACTTCTGGGAACAGCACCTTCACTTCGGGTGCAATGGCCTTGCTCTGACCGGAGAAAGTCCGAGTGCTCGCAATTACATTGCGCAACGAGTCGATTGTGTACTGACGGCGCGAGAGCTCGCCTTCCATCAGACGCATGAAATTGCCGTCGGCGGCAGTGGAGTTGGAAGTGGTGGAGCTGATGCCGAATCCTTGTTTTATGTTCAGTTCGGCACCTCCAAGTCCCATATTGTTCATCTTTGTCATCATGGCCAGTTTAAGGGAATCCATAGGCAGAGCAGCTCCTATAAGATTGACATCTATGTAGCGCTTTCCACCCTCTACATATTCCTTATGAGAGAATACCTGAGTGTTGGGAAAAACGAATTCCTTTTCAACAAATTCCGATGCCTTGGTAACAAAAATACTGGTGCGAATCATGACCACAGTAAGCAGCACAGACACCACAATGGTGAGTGTGATAAGCACATAAAGGATGATTTTTACCCTCTTTGCCCGTGAGTCTTTGACAGCCTGAACCTTCTTGTAGCGGATTAATTTTACCCCTATCCAGGTTGCTACAAGGATGAAGACAGCGTTGGTGAAGAAGAGATACAGAGCACCAAGAAAGAAGTGCATCTGCATTGTAGCGAGCCCATAGCCGGCTGTGCAGAGAGGTGGCATTAGCGAAGTGGCAATCGCGACGCCTGCCATTACAGAGGATTTATTACGGCATGTAACGCTTACAATACCTGCCGCACCGCCGAAAAGAGCTATGAATACATCATATATAGAAGGTGAGGTGCGTGCCAACAATTCACTGCTGCCCTCATATTGAGGCGAGACGAGGAAGTATAATGCGGAGGCAATGATGGAGCCGACCACCGCCATGCCTATGTTGCGTGAGCTTCGGGTTACGAGGTCGAAGTCCTGTATGCCTATTCCCAGGCCGATGCCCATGATAGGCCCCATGAGCGGTGAGATGATCATGGCACCTATTATTACCGGCACGCTGTCGGTGTTCAATCCTAACGAAGCCACGAAGATGGCAAAGATGAGAATGAGTAGTTGCGAACCTTTGAATGATACTCCGGATCGAATCTCGGCTTCCGCCTCTGCCTGAGGTAGCAGGTCGGCAGAGACATTGAAATAAGAGCCGATGTTTTTCAATGTGTTCTTTAACTTGATGGCTGTCGTGGCGTTTGACATTTCTATTCCCGATAAGTTATTGTTGTTTATGATGTGGCAGACCTTTTTGTGTAGAGCTTATCTCTTGCTGTCTGTGAAAGTGTAGGGACAGGTTCTGATAAAATAATCTGCCTATGATTCTAACGAAGTATGATAAGGTACGGTTTAGAAGAATCCATCAGCCATATTTAAGGGCCTTGTTGCTGCGATATGTCAAAGATTGACATTTTGGTCATAATTGCGCAATGTTGATACATAATGCGCATTACTAACTTTTTTGTGTTTGGAATCCTCGAAAAAACTAAAGTTTGGATTTCATGTAAATGCAAATTTTGCGATACCTTAGAGTTGATCTTGGGAATGTTTATAAACAAACAAAGGGTGAATGGCGATATTGCAAATGAAAAATGATAAAAAATAGCATTGAAATCCTGGCGAAATTTCATGGACAGCTGATGAATGATTCAGGCGATGCGGAAATAACGAAACTAATTTTTGTCGGGATTTTCTGATTAAGGACTGAAGAGCAGGTTACGTCATGAATTTGGGATGCTGTATTGCGATAGATGAATTTGAAAATGGTATGGGTATGTAATGAAAGAGTGGATAATCTAAAAAGCTGAGATTGAAATGCTTCTACAATTGAAAACAGTCGGGGAGAGCAGCGTCGAAGAGACGATGCTTAAGAAAAGACTGCATTAATGATGAGTCAAAATAAAAAGATAAAGAAATAGAACTCGTTGCAGACATCCTTTTAAAACATCGCGGATGAGCATCAATCTTCAATAAATTTGGAGTGTGAATTTTATGAAAATGCAAATTCAACTATTTCACAGATTCAAATTTGACATATAAACACTTCATTCGATAATAATTACAATTGCATCAATTAGATTTTAGGATTATGATTTAAAACCACAATTTGCAATTGCAGTTGCGTACTATTAGTGATGCTTTTGCGTAATTAATATATAACATAATGAATTGCATTTATACTCTTCAGGCAAATTTAGTTTTCCATATATGATGTTTGCAATATTGAAATATTCCGGTTAACACTTGTTAGTGAGTCAGATAATAGA
>CAJMDR010000068.1 GCA_905212215.1 uncultured Porphyromonadaceae bacterium | reverse complement strand
CCCAGCCGTAATCGTTATAGTTGCTGAAGTCAAAAGCGAAATAGTTCATGTCCCACGACGCGGCACTGTTTTCTGTATGGTCAATCCAATACTGGGCTCCAACATCGTGCCAGGTGTCATACGGTATGGGGCGGTACATGTTGTCATCACCGGTAAGCAGTGAAGTAGCCTGAGAATATTTCAGCCACCCGGCCAATTTTATAAATTCAGCATTGTCACTGGGAAGGTAAGGCCACTCATTCGCCACCCTGAAAGTACAGCGTCTTCCGGCTCCACGTGCGCCAATAGGGAAGAAAATCTGGTTGGCGTTGGAATTGTTATAAAGCACAATGCCCCGGATTCCGCGTACATTATCGGCGCCTGTATTATTCCCGTCTTCATATCCAAATGCCATATTGAATTCTTCCTGCGTCTGTGATGCTCCACTCCCATACAACACTCCATAGATATATTCAGCCTGGTTCAGGTCCTGAAAATCCTTGTAACGGGGCATCCTGTAATCCCGATTTTCTACGCTTCCGTTATCAAGATTCACTGTCGCATGGAAGTTACCCCAGGTACCGGCCCATTCTCGGCCTGTGGTACAGGCCACATCTATAAATTTCGCCTGTTTCCCGTTGGAGAGATCCATCAGGATGTCGCCAGGGTGCTGGAACAAACCCAGCCCTTCTCTGGCGTTATTGCTCACCAGTATTCCCTGTTCAATGTTCACTCTTTTGAAAAGAGTACCAAGGGTAAGGGGGTTCTTTGTCAGCTCTATGTCATGCTCCTGATTATTGCTGTTCTCTCTTGTTGTGCCTGAATAAACATTGAAAGAACTCCATTTTGTATCCCCTACCACTGCCAAAGGTGCATAAACACCCTGACGAAGCATTATTCGGTGTACACACTGGCTGTTGTTGTAGTTTATGCGCAACACGGCGCATTTCGACTCCATGATATCGCAGCCGAGGAAGTTTACATTGAACTTGACAGGAGTGTTGGTGTTGCCCTTTATCGTATCACCCTTCAACGAAGTACCGCCTATTACAGTAGAAAGGGTGAAACTATGGTCCCCTTTCTCTATGTAGGCCTCCCAGTCGCCTTCGGATTTATACAAAGTATATTTGGAAGCCGAGGCACCTTCGCGTGTCATCATACCAACCGTAAAGCTATTCTGGCGGTCATATTTACGCCACACACCTACCGGATTGGCGATACGACGTGCCTGTACTACCTCGACATCACTGGTCTTGGTAACTCCATTTTCGAACTCGGCTGTGATTCTCACCACCGCTTTGCGCTGATAAGCCTCATAAGGGTTATAGCCCCCAAACAAGGCAAGATTAATCATTGTCTTGTTGCGTGTCCACATAGGCACATGGAGCATGATGGCATCATCATCCACCTTTGTCACTGTCCAGTCATTGTAGTTAAGCGAGGCTTTATGCTGTCCCGGCTCTAAATCCGCCTTTTCAAAAACCCGCTCTGACTGGTTCACAAGATTGTTACCGGAACCTTCTCCCAAGTAATAATTCTTAAGGGCATTCTGTGCCTCTTCTTTCTTACTATAGGCAAGATCAATTATATTCTTGTCCAGATTCGGCATCTGCAACGCCAAAAAACCGCACCAAGGCCTTGATTTGCCGTCAAATGGCAACTGACCGGCAGGTCCTGTGGTATATGCAAGTTTGTTCCATGTGAACCATGTATTGGGATTTGCTTCAAAATTTCCCGTTTTTTCAGGTGCAAGTTCTCCTGTCTTATAGTCATACGGCGCCCAGTTGTTCTCTATGATTTTCATAGTGACACGCTTCACGTTGCCGTTGACCTTGAAGTTGTAGGTGTGCCTGGTGTTGTAGAGGTATGACACGTAGAAGTTAGGGGTGAGCAGCGCCGGTTCCGGCTCGGTGTACTCTATGTGCCAGTCGGGCTGGTTGGCCCAGCCTCGGAAGCCGAGAGTAAGCTTGAAATGGTGGTTGCGGGAGGCATTGTAGTTGTACGTGATGTTCTTGCCAAGCATAAAACGGTAGATAATCTTGCCGTAACCGATGTTGGCGGTATTGGTGGAACGGTAATATGCCTCCACCTCAACGTATGTGCCCCAGCGCACGTTGTCCTTGAAATCCTTTTGCGTGGGCTGGTTGATGATCTCCCCCACTTCGCTCCACTGCTGGCGTTTGTCGTATTCGCGTTTGTCGGGGGCATCCTCGTAGTCGCCCTGGTTGTTCTCGAAGAAATAGAGGGCGTTGGCGTTCTCGGAGTGGTCGGAACCCACCAGTCCGTCATATTTCGGCCCGGAGGCATTCGTAACCATCAGCCAGTTATTGTAGTCGGTTCCGGGATTGGAATGGGTGCCGCTCTCCGGGCCGTACTGGTATTTGTTGTTGTAATACATCACCGTGTTCTGCTCGGCATCGGCGGCGGTGACGTTGTAGGGGTTTATGAGCTGGCTCTGCTCCGTAGGGCGGTTGTCGGCGCCCAGCTTGCAGGTCTTGGGTATGTCGTGCAGCGTTACGCTCTTTATGTAAACATAGACGTTGTTGTGCAGCTTTGAGCCGTCGAAAGCCACGGTGAGCTTTGATGAGCAACGTTTTATCCAGGAATGAATGTTCTGCTTGTCGCGACCCACTGTCACCGGAGGTGCGTCAAAGCCGTTGGCGCCCCCGGTGGTGACATCTTTGTCGGCGTTGACGAAGTAGCCGAACATGGCGTTGTTGGCGGGAATATTTCCCGCCTGCCACGTTATGGTCTTGTTGCGTACCAACTCTATGTCCTTCATCTCGGCGGGAGTGAGAGCTACGTTGGCCACACAGTATATCTTGTAGCGGCCATAAGGGAGCTTGGGAATGGTGAAAGTGGCCCTTGCGGTAGCTGTCTCAGCCTGCGTGGGGTTGTAATGCTCGCCGGAACCATCTATTTCAGGAAAATCCTTGTTGCCTTCCTGATTGACTGCGTAATCGGTAAGTTCATCCTGTGTATAGGAACGGATGAACTTGCCGCGAATGTCATACACCAGCACCGTCAGGGTGTTGATGTTCCTTATCGCATTGCCGGGAGCTCTTGACTCCAAAGCGGAGGCAAGAGGTTCAAAACGGACATTGCAGCTTACATCGGCCTCTCCCTCGCCGGGAGTGGGATTGGGCAGGTAGTCGTCAGTGCAACCTGAGAGAAACGATCCCAGGATGAATAAACAAATCAATTCAATGATGTCAAGAATCTTGCGCATGTGCTTATTTCGCTTTTGTCTGTGCCGGTCAGTTATTCCAAGACAATCGGTCCATCTGACATAGGTCTCCGGTGTTCAAGCTTCACAAACTTTACCTGACCTGAACCCAGAATGGAATTTGGATAGATTCAGAACCGTACTTCAATATTGCATTGCCATAAACCGGATGATTCGCAACAAGTTGCTCTTCATCCAATCCACGAACAATTATGTTTTGAATTTGCGCTGCAAAATTACATAAAAATGAAATTACCCCCCCCGAAAACAGTTAATTTATGTTAACGTTGCGAATTTTACCCTGTCCTCTCTCTCTGTTCAACCTTGAGCGATTGTAATTCACGCCATTTAACCTTCAGTTATCCGATCAGCCATGCCTTACAGCCTTGTCATAAAAATCGAGTGTCATAATTATCGGAATTTAGGTACGCACTACTAGTGCGCCCGCATATCCCTCTGATTTTAGATGGGTTATGCGGGCGCACGAGCCGTGTGTCCCTATAGGACAATATTCTGTAATACGGTCTTATCGCCGGTATGCAGGCTGCTGTCTATACTCGGAATGCTCTACAAGGCTCCAGAGTCATCATATATACAGGGACGGACAGGGAAACCGTCGCATGGATAGAAATCGTTGTAAGGGCGTATATAGTTGTCCCCGCTCCAGTCTTTGCGTGCAAACTCGAAGTTATAAGACCTGTTATCATTCCCGTTCATGTTTCCGGCCAGCCATATATAGCCTATAGGATCTGATATGTTCGCCTGATATACCTGGCCATAGTCATCCCAGTCCCGATATCCGCTCTCCGGGAAGATGATGGACATCAGCTTACCGGGGTCGGTATAGAACTCGTACATGCCGTTGGAATACACTCCTCCCGGGCCGCATTTCCCCGTCAGAGGATCGTACCCGTCTATATTGAACAACTGCACGTCGTACATGGCATAAGACTCGTTTGTAGGACCCCCGAAAGTTGTGAAGCCTGTCGCCGCGTTGGCATGAGGCACCTGATAACCTACCGGACACGGGTCGTAAACAGTCTTGAGGCTTGGGGCACCGGGCTTTATCTCCAGACGCCCCTCCCACAGGTTGCGGTATATCTCGTTGTCGCTCAGGAAAGGAAATCCGTTCGGTTCCAGTGGCTTTCCGTCGGGGCCCTCGTTCTTAACGCGGCGCGGATTATGCCACAGATGTGGATTCTGAATAAGGAGGCCCTTGTCTATGGCTCCCCGGGTGGTGTGGCGGTTCGCGCTCGCTGTGGTGTCGGCGGAGAGCATGTCGGGATTCGCGTTGCCTCCCCAATTTGCAGAAAAATACCGCATTTTGTTGCCGTTCGCAGCTGAATTCGCTGTCGCGCCTACGAAAGGATCTTTCCTTCCCCACTGATAATAAGTGCTGTTTCCACGTGTCACCGCAATGTGCGATTTCTGTTCAAGCTCTATGACCTTTTCCTTAGAGCCGGCCTTGAAACGTACTTTGCACTTCCTGGCGGGATAATAATTGACTTTCTCGCCGTGCCCGGAGCACCATCCGAGGTTTACAGGAATGAATCTGCATTTCACTCCCGGGTCATGCGTGGTGACCTCTATTGTCTTGTCCTGCTCCTCCAGAAAACCGAAATTGGTGACCCATATCTGCCAGCTCCACATAACCGGCGGCAGGACAAGGTTACCGGCCTGTTTCGCCTCGGAACCTATTCCAATCACGGCGTTCCCTTGTTTTATGGAGGCTCTTTCCACACGGAACATGATGCCCCCTTTGCCTCCATAGGCATCCGGGATATATTTAATGTCCGCCGTGGGATTGTGGACAGTATATGAGATCAGATTGTCCTCATCCTGCCATATAAGAAATGCGCTTTTCGGCGTATATTCAGGTTTGTCAAGATCCTGGATAAACGGACTCGTTATCTCGTGACCCAGATAATCCTTGAACGTTTTCAGAATCTGGTCGCCGGTATAAGAGCCTTGATATTTGTAAGCCTTGTCGTTCGGCTGCGAGTTCATATATGCGTTTCCGTAAACCAGCGGAAGGATGTAATACCCCGGCGCGTCGACTATATAGCAGTTCGCCGTGTTCTTGATGGTGGCTTTTTCAGGCTCCACCGACTTCTCGTCTCGGTTCGCTAGATTGTAAGGAGTCTTCTCGGTGCCTTTCTGCAGAGCGAGACTAAGTCTGGCGTCTATGTCATGCTCCTGTTTGCCGGGAGTGATCTTGAATGTGACTTTCTTTTCGCCCGGAGCCTCGCCGTCCGTTATCTCGGGGGTGATCCAGCTGCAGTTGTCCGTATACTGCCCGTCTCCGTCCTCGTCGAATTCCATAGTCCAGTCAAGGGGGCTGTTGTTGCCGTCGGTACTGTAAACGGTCACCGAATTGTCAGTGAAGTTATGGCCTTTGTTATAATTAGCGCTGTCCTGAAGAATCTCAGGCACAAAAACCTTTCCTCGGTAGTCCATCACCATAGGCTCCGACACATCAAATACCTGCTCCTGATAATCTATGTGCCAGTCAGGTTGGTTCGCCCAGCCACGGAAGCCGAGGGTGAGCTGGAAATGGTGACTACGCGATGCATTGTAGTTGTAGGTTATATTCTTGCCAAGCATGAAGCGGTACTTGATGCGTCCGCGAGAAAGGTTCTCAGGGTTGGTTGAGATATAATATGCCTCCACCTCGATGTAAGTTCCCCAGCGCACATTATCCTTGAAATCCGACTGGTCGGGATTATTGACATTGGTGCCTACATCTTTCCATTGCTGCCGCTTGTCATACTCCTCCTGACCCTCGTAGTCGCCCTGGTTGTTCTCAAAGAAATAGAGTGCGTTGGCGCCCTCGGAGTGGTCAGAGCCAACCAGACCGTCATTCTGGGGGCCACCGGTATTTGTAACCGCCAGCCATCTGTTGTAGTCAGCGCCCGGATTGTCATGCGTCCCGCTCTCCGCTCCATACTGATACGCGCTGGTGTAATACATGACGGAGTTGGCCACAGCATCCTGCGCAGTGGTCTTGTAGTCGTTGTAGAGCTGCTCCTGCTTCATAGGCGTGTTCTCAGCGCCTAGCCTGCAACTCCTGGGGATGTCGTGCAGGGTGACACTCTTCACATATATGCTGACGCCATCATGCAGCCCTGATCCGTTGAAAGCCACGGTGAGCTTCGAGGCGCACCGCCTTATCCATGCGTGTAGCTGCAGATAATCCTTGCCTATCACTACAGGAGGCGCCTCAAATCCTTCTGCGCTCCCGGGGGCTTCTGACTTTGTGTTTGTAAAATAGCCGAACATGGCGTTGTTGGCGCCCACACTGTCGGGATTCCACTCAATTGCCTTATTCCTCACACTGTCTATGTCCGCTTTCTCGGAGTCATTCAGCTCTACATTGGCAACAGCATAGATGCGGTATCGTCCGAATGGCAGCTTCGGTATGGTGAAAGTGGCCCTCGCGGTCGTTTTTTCCGCATATTGGCCACCGGAAGTGCTGACACCGGAAAAATCAGCGTTTCCTGCCTGGTCCACCTTATAGTTCACAAGGCTGTCCTGGCTGTATGATTTCACCAAAGTGCCTTTCATATCATACACAAGCACCGTCAGAGTCTCTATAGAGCGTATGGCATCGCCTAACGCCTTGGTCTGCAACGCGGACACCAGTGGTTCGAACCGTAGATCGCAGACAACATCTCCCTCGCCTTCGCCAGGCTCAGGAGGCATTATTCCCTCGTCACGACAACATGTAATCAATAATGAGATGGTAAATACTACAAGAATTGCCAGTATATTCAGATTCTTATGTCTTGACATATTATTATGGCTGTTTCTGTAAAAGTAGTTTTTTCAGGGTCTTGAGTTCCTTTTCGGCCAGTCGGCGTCACCGGGGTCCTCCGGACCGTCGGGCTTGATCTTGTTGAAGCCGAAGATGGGGTTGAGCACCACGCCGATGTATGGTATGACGTCTACCTGAGCGCTGAGCACATGGTCCTTCATGGTGAAGTTCACCTTGACGAATGTGTTGCGCGGGAAGGTGGGCAGATTGGGCATCCTCACATTCTTGTACAGCACCTTGTTGTTGGTGGTATCGCCGTCGAAGGTCACCTCCACGTCCATGGTGAAAGTGTTGTTGCCGTCGAGGTTGTTGCGGGTCTCGGCGAAGTAGAGCTGCGGGGCATATATGCTGTCATAATTTGTATTCCACCCTTTGCAGTTTATGCCGAAACTGGCGGGGGTGAAGGTGTATGGGCGCAGCAGGTTGTCAGCCAACGGGGGGGTGGTGAACTGCGTTATGATACGGCGTATGTCGGAACGGTCTGCCTCTTTCGAAGGAGAATAGACGGTCTCATTCGGAAAGAGGTATGACTTCTGCATGAGGTTGTTGAAGGTGATGGCGGTGATGCGGTACGAGGAGTTGTCGTCCGTCTCCGCCTTTATTGAGAAGCCGAACTTGACCGCGTTGCGTGTTATGAACAGGGTCTCGCTCTGCTCGTAAGTGTCGGTGGGATTCTTGTTCGGGTTCTGGTTCACGAATATGTCGAAGAACTCACTCATGGGGAGGTAGCTCTTTTTGCCGTTGCCGGTGTTGTCGATATAGGGCACAGCCTGATCCGGTTCGGAGCTGGTGGAGCCTGCCGGCCATTCGTTGTACTGCAACAGCTTGGCGGCATCCTCCTTGGTGAGCTTGCTGCCGCGGGTATATGAGGCGAAGTCAACCTTCGGGGTGATGTAATCCTCGTTGGCGATGAGATAGACACGTTTCTTCTCGCCCCCCTTTACGCGGAACACCATTTCGCCATAGAGGTCTTCGGGCTGCGGTATATGGTCGGAGAAAGACCAGCGGTTGTTGCCCTCCACAGTATCCTGGGGTGTCACTACGATGACGCGGATAGTATGTATGCCTTCGTACACAGTAGCTGCCTTTTCGAAGTCGTAGGGATAGCCGTCGGGATACTCTCCCGCCGCCCTTGTTGACTGATCGCTCTGAGGCGACGGCGCCGACACTCCCACCATGAGGCGGAGCTTGACATACTCGTCGCCCGGAACCAGGTCAGGCTCGTGATTCTCCATCACGCACCCCGCCGGAAGCATGGCGCCGAGTGCCACACCCATCAGGACCAATATGTGTTTTATCTTTTTAAGCATTACTGTCTCTTAAGTAGGGAAAGGGTCTCAGGCCTCTACGTTGTTGAGGCGCACCACCCAGCCGTT
>CAJMDR010000067.1 GCA_905212215.1 uncultured Porphyromonadaceae bacterium | reverse complement strand
AGTCCCTCTCTGCCAGCCGGTTGATCTGCGTTGCAATGTATCCTGCTCCATATCCATTATCAATATTTACCACTGCAATTCCATTTGCACAGGAATTGATCATAGTAAGAAGTGCAGACAGTCCATTCATGCTCGCTCCATACCCAACCGATGTCGGCACTGCAATAACCGGTTTATCCACAAGACCGCCAAGTACACTTGCAAGCGCCCCCTCCATTCCGGCAACGGCTACAACGCAGGCATAGCAGGCTATGTGACCACTACCGGAGTAGTAATCAACCGCTGCTTCAATACCGGCAACATAACCACCTCCAACACCATGGGAGGCCCGGCAGGCATCGCCAACTTCACCGGCGGCAGCAACACCGTAAGCAATTGCTACAACAGCGGCGACATCACCGGTCCGCGCTATGCAGGCGGTATCTGCGGCAACAGCACAGGCGTAACGGTTGCGAACTGCTACAATACCGGCGCTGTGAAATGCACCCGCGAAAGCTACATGGAGAACGCAGTGGGACATATCGTCTCCACCAAGGCCGATGACATCACCGTTACCAACTGCTATTTCCTGAACAACGAGCCTCCCTTTACCGTTGATGCAGGCTACACCGACATCAAGGGAGTTTCCGCAGCCGATATGTTCAACGCCAACCTCGGCAACTCATTCGTGAAGAACGCCTACACCTTCCCCCTGCTCTCCACTCTCGACACCGTTTCGGCTGCCAAGGTATTCGCGGCTTACTTCCTTCTGGCCGACGGCGACAGCTTCAGCCATATCTCACATTCCTTCCCCGTTTCGCAGATAGACGGCATTACCTGGAGCACCGTAGGCAATCTCCGTGTTGACGGCGGCAAGGTACGTCCCTCAGGAGTAGGAACAGGCACTCTCACCGTTACCTGCAACGGCTTCAGCCGCTCTTACGAGTTCAGCTCAACTACAGGAGTGCAGGGCGTGGACGACGCCGAAGAGATAGTAAGCACACGCTACTATCTGCCCGACGGCAGTGCCGTTTCCATGCCTCAGCGCGGAACGGTAGTGATAGAGGTGAGCACAACCTCCACAGGCCGACAGATACGAACCAAAAAAGTGGTACGCTGATAAGCTGCCATTTTTTGCGACCATATCATCATAACCATACCAACAAGGAGGCTGACCCTGATGATGGGGCCGGCCTCCTCTTCTCTTTCCGACAAGCCGTTAAAGACAACTTCTTTCGTTCATGACTTCAAGTAATTTCACGAGTATTTCTCCGTTGCCGGAACGTCAAGGGTAGTTTTTGCAGGGTAAGGCAATAAAAAATGTTAAGGGTCGTTTAAAAGTATGGGGTAGTTTTTCCTTCCGCTGCCTCAACTTGTGAGATGATTAGAATCAAATGCACTAAACACCCATCATGTCCCGAAGTCTCAGGCTCTGGTAAGAATACCTTGCGCCGATTCACCGTGCACTATTGCGTTCGCGGCTCTTTTGTCGCACATCGGCGCCCAAGGTTTTTGGTTCCGTCTCTGTATCAAGACTGTTGAAATTTTTACGCTAACTTCCCGATTCCATGAACTTCTTCGACAATAACACAATATCACAAAGCCGCGGGCATTCCATGGCGAAAGCGTCGTGCAGCAACGCTTCTCCAGCAAGAAACGGCAATATGTGCGACGATTTGTTTCCGCTCATCATAGACCATGGCGCCGTAATTGTGGGCAAGACGCTACGTCCGGAACCGCACACTTTTAAATTCCGCTCGAAACTGTTGCGGTGCACTTTCGACAAGGGCGACATCTGGGCTTTCGTGGTGCGTAACGAGGAGCAGCTTCTGCTCTGCCGCGTTACCTGCGGTCCTTACAAAGAATTTGAGATCCTTGACGAGATACCGTTTCCTGACCTGGACTCATATATCTCCACTCAGTCCAAGACCTTGCGTTTCACGCCGCATACCGAAGTGTCGTCGCGTCTTGACGCCCTCGACTTGGTGGCAGGCAGCATGAAACGCAAACCTGGCGCTGAAAACAACAATACTGTGATTTTAGGCACGTATCACAGCCTCTTTGCCTCCATGCGTTCAATATATAAAATGGCAGTAGTGAGCGGGGTAGACAGAGAAAAGGCCATAAAAGCAATGGAGATGATGTACGGCGACACACTCACCAGCCAGGTGCCTGAGTTGGGTGGCAGCTTCTTAAACCACTACAACGAGCAGATGCATACTGGAGTGAGCCATAAGCATCTGTTCAACGAGATCTGCGATGTCATTATGCGTGAAGTGCCAGAACTGTCCTCGGATTTGTTGGCAGACAATTCTCTTCCCGCAACTCCGGAGCTGACTCTCACCGACCTCATCTCTGCCGTGGTGAAAGATGGATATAATCCTATTATATGACTCGAATTTTAAAACTCATACCCATAACTGCGCTCCTGCTGATATTATGGCTTGCTCCAGGTTGCATTAACGAGCCCGACAGAGGTTCCATAGTGCGCGACGGCCAGCAGGTACCCGATTTCAGCGTCACTCTCAACGACGGCACAGTGGCCGACAATGAGACGTTGAGAGGTCGTGGAGGACTCATCCTCTTTTTTTCGACTGGATGCGCCGACTGCCGCATGGAACTCCCCGAGGTGAATCAGGCTTACAGAATGATGTATGGCGAGGCAGGGCAGCACATGGAGAATGGTACGACGCCTTTGTTCATCTGTATTGCCAGAGCGCAGACTGACCCGGACATAGCGGCGTACTGGAAGTTGCAAGACTTCACTCTGCCATATTCCCCGCAGCCCGACAGGAAGATATATTCTTTGTTCGCCGAGCAGGGAATACCGCGCATCTACATTGTCAGCCGCGATCTGATGATAAGGAAGCAGTACGGCGACACAGGGAGACCGACCGCACAGCAACTTTTCGAAGACTTGTCAGGCCTATGAAGACTTGTCAGGCCTATAGTGAATGTGCCATAAAGGCACATCTGAGGCACAGCAAGAAGGTCTCGAAGTCAGTCACAGACTCCAGGCCACGTTCTTTCACCGAACTCCGGTTACGATGCGCATGTTGTATTCTGGAGGTTGTTTAGAAATATACACGAATATGCTCCACGATATATTATTCTTCCTCCTGGGTCTTGCCCTTATAGTAGCGGGAGGTAATTACCTTACCGACGGAGCCACCGTCGTTGCCCGGAAAATGCACGTATCGGGTCTCGTGATAGGCCTTACAGTAGTGGCTTTCGGCTCCTCAGCCCCTGACCTTGTAGTATGTCTGATGTCGACAATCCAGAACCATACGCAACTGGCATTGGGCGATGTTGTGGGTGCTAATATTTTCGACATACTGTTAGTAATAGGCATGGTGGCCGTCATAAGGCCCGTTCCAATATCCGCAGGTATGCAATGGAAAGGGCTTCCCATGCTCGTCCTCGCATCGCTTGCTCTCTTCTTTTGCGGAGATGACAAGTTCTTCGACGGCAAAGCTTTCGACATAATAGACCGTACCGACGGACTCATGTTTCTCCTTTTCTTCATAATCTTCATGGCCTATACTTTCGACATGAGCCGTCAGAACCCTGCACCAACCGTCAAGACGGAAGGTAATACACAACAGGCTGTCAAGAAAGCTGATACTCCGGTAAGCAACCGTCAGCTCGTCATTGCCGCCGTCAGCGTAGTGGCTAGCCTGGCAGCACTATTCTTCGGCGGCGACTGGCTCGTAGACGGAGCATCTGGCATAGCCCGTCGCGCAGGCCTTTCCGAAGGCCTTATAGGCCTTACATAGTAGGCTTCGGAGGGTCGCTGCCTGACCTCGTGACCTCGGTGATGGCCGCCGTAAAGCGACAGCCGGGACTCGCCGTAGGCAATGTGGTAGGCGCATGTGTGCTGAACATATTCTTCATCATCGGCTTCTGTGCCGTAGTAAGGCCGCTCAATGCCGGCACAATATCCATCTGTGATTTCTCAGCCCTTGTGGCGGGAGCAATAGCAGTATGGGTGTTCGGTGCCATCATTGGTCCCAAAGTAATCAGCCGCAAAAAAGGCATGATACTGATTGCCCTCTATGCCGTCTATGCCACGAAGCTTATTCTTGACGTCATTCACCATTAATCCATAAATCACTAATTTAAGTTTCGCAAGTTCAACTTGCGAAACTTATACAACCTCTTAATCTTCCGGTGTAAAAAAACGATGTTTCAGAAAGTCTGAAACATCGCTTTATTCATCATCTAAACAAAATCTAAAACTATCCAACCGGATTATCATTTGAAAATAAAACGCCTGTAACGAATGAAAAGTTACAGGCATATACTGAAACTCTCTGCGACTTAACAATTCTTAACTAAACTCTCCTTTGCAGGTGTAACTACTCAGGTCTGCAAATGAGCAATGTCCGATTCATGGATTACGTGCATTGATGTATTTCGTCAGCATCCCGCAGATTCTTTTAGTCCAAGACTGCATTTTTTAAAAATATGATTTAATTTACTGACACGCAATAAAATAATTAGCAAAATATTTGTCGGATTCGAGATTTATTCTTATCTTTGTATATGATTACAAGCGTGAAAGATCTCGACATAATGCTCTCGCGGATGATTGTCGCCAAACATTCGGAAAGGCTCGAAGCACTCGGTATTGATGCCGAATATATAGCCTCACTGCTGCGTCCGACCATCGAAATGCTCAGGCGTGACGCCGTGGCTCAGATTGAAAAAACATCAGGAACTCGTCCGCATCAGTGAGGAGAAGCAACGTCTTATAGACAGTCTAAAGGACGAGGTTTTCCGCAAGACAATCGAGCTGCGCAAACTGCAGTCACGGCTTGATGGGCTGCAGGGCAAGGATACTGAATCAAAAGTTGTGTCAAAACCGCAGGTGACGAGCGAGAACAGTAGCCTACCCCCGTCAAAAGATCCTATTGGCTTTAAACGCACACAATCGCTGCGCCCAAAGAGTAACCGCCCCAATGGAGGACAGCCTGGTCATAAGGGTCACACAAAGGAACAGACCTCCATGCCCAACAAGACTATAGAGTGTCTGCCCGGAATATGTCCCGAATGTGGTCGCAGTCTTGATTCAGCCGGGATGCACATAGCGGAGCGCAGACAGATCTGGGACTTGCCGCTGCCTATAGCCCCCATCGTGACGGAATATCTCCGGATGGAGGGAACCTGCCAATGCGGATGCCACTGTAAGGGAGAGTTTCCACAGGAAGCTACTGCGCCGGTATCATATGGAGCCAATGTCCATGCCCTGGTCGGTTATATGAGCACCCTACAGTCAATCCCGTTCAAACGCATGGTAGATATCCTCAACAACGTCTTCGGCCTTCAGATGAGTCAGGGCACTGTCTCCAACATACTCCAGCGCATGCGCAAAAAAGCGGCTAAAGAGATGGATGCAATCCGCGAAGGAATAGGTCAGGCGCAGGTTGTCGGTGCGGATGAGACCGGAGTGAGGATTAACGGACAGCAACACTGGGTATGGACATTCCAGACTGACGCGCTGACATACATGACTGTAGACAAAGGCCGTGGAAAAGCAGTCATAGACAGGCATTTTCCCGACGGGCTTCCCCAAAGCGTACTGGTGACAGACCGACATGCCTCTTATTTCAAAATGGAAATAAAGGACCATCAGGTATGTCTTGCGCATCTGTTGAGAAATCTCATTTACCTGAGCCAGGCAGTCCCTGACAGCGAATGGCCGACAAAAATGATGGCGCTTCTGCGTGAGGCAATCCATCTGAAGCATATTTCCCCGCAAGGCATGACCCCGGACAACGAAGTCGAGCGGATACGAGGCGAGCTCGATGAGCTGATGGATCACATCCCGCTGGTTGAAGACGAGGCTCAGCAGAAAACAATCAAGGACTTCATCCTGAACCTCCAGCCCAAAAAAGAATATCTGCTGACGTTCCTGACACATCCCGCCGTGCCAGCTGATAATAACGCGTCGGAACGCTCGGTGCGCCCTGTCAAGACAAAAATGAAAGTCAGCGGTCAGTTCAAGAACGATGACGGCGCAGAGTCATATACCGCCCTGCACTCAATAATGCAAACCGCAAGAAAGAACAATCGAGATCCATTTGCGGCTTTGGCCGAACTGACTCGTAAATAATCATGGGTCATACTACTGTATGCACCGAGGTCAGTCGGACCCCGGCGAATCGTGACACTATTTGCAGACCTGAGTAGTTACCTCTCTTACAGGTTTGAATGTTAAATACTCTAAAAAATATGTACCATTCTCACTAACCCCTTGCACAAGTCGCAAGAAAGTCCTAACTTTGCACCGCAAAAGCGAGAAAGCAAGTAGCACCTATGCCCAGGTGGCGGAATGGTAGACGCGCTCGTTTCAGGTGCGAGTGGTGAGAGCCGTGCAGGTTCGAGTCCTGTTCTGGGCACCGTAAAAGCGACTTAACAAAGTGTAAATCATCGAGTTAAGTCGCTTCTTTTATTTTTTACAGGCAAATTACAGGCAAAATTCAAATATTCCGCGTAACTTTTGGCCGCCGATACGCATAGACAGTATTAGAGAGTAAGCCTACTCTTCCTCGTAGTAATATGAGTAGTCGATGCCTTTCATGAACATTTCGCGGTCGTTGATTTTGTCGGTCAATGCTCCTTTGAGCAGCGCTTTGATATGTGTGGAATCGACAACGCTCTCACGCATTGCTGTCAGATATTCGTTCTTGTCAATCCGGCTCCAGTCCACACAGCGTTTCAGCGAGCGACGGAGCATCAGATCAAGCCAGATGCGTGTGCTGCGTCCATTGCCTTCCATAAATGGATGAACCACGTTCATCTCAACGTACTTGTCTGCGATTTCATCGAGAGTGGTTTCCGGCATACGCTCAATCGTCGGAATGATGGTCGGGAAGTGTAGACAGTTGGCAAACGTGAATCCACCTTTCGAGATATTCTTGTTCCGTATTTGTCCGGCAAAGTCATACAGTCCGCCAAAGAGATAGGCATGAATCTGTTGCAGACACTTCATGCTGCCCGGCTCAAGCGAGTTCAACAAACCGCTTTCAAACAGAGTATACGCTTTCTTTCGGCTCTGCCCGTCAATAGTATTGTCGCTATACGTAAACCAGTCAAGAAACTTGCTCGCCCGGTTGTTTGGATAATGCTTGGCAAGAAGAATAATATCCTCCGCTGAAAGAGCATCGCTGTTGTACTGCTTTCCATCCGCAGCGACAATTTTCAGTTTGTGAGTGCCACTCACGAACTGAACGCCATCCTGTTTCAGCTTGCGTTTAAGCCAACGCCAATAATTTCCGGCCTTCGTATAATCCGGCTCGTTATTGATGGCACGCACCACATCGGTAGCCGAGAACCACCAGCAGTTGTTCTCGTCATCCCATACCGCCCTCACCTCGCGATCATTGAAAAACCGTATCGATTTCTTACTCATTGTCTGCAATCTGTTTATTTCTTGGAGCAGAGTCGCTTTTGTTCGGCTTCAAAGGCTTCGAGGAAGTGGATTTCGACCGGAGATAGTTGATATTGGGTACGCTCACGGAATTTGTCGTATTCCTCATTGGCTTTCAGTTTGGCAACTTCGGCTGACACGCATCCGACATGGTTCAGTAATTCCTTACCCGACAACTTCAGGAAATCATCGAGTTTCTGGATCCAATCTTTCATATACATCGGCACATGGCTCTTGGCCTGAAGTTCGGCAAAGTCAAGATATAGGTTGACTATGCGGTTCAGCATATCGACCTCTTCCTCCGAAAGATAATTCTTTGCAATCTCAGCCTCATGTTTGGTAGGCATGGCACCTCTCCATGTTGTCAAACCCATGAAATCTTTTTCGGCATTCGCCCTGTCATAAATTACTTCGGCGGCAGTGTGACCGTGAGCAGCAAAGTGCATCTTATTCTGCACTGTCTTGAAGAACTGTTGTGTAATGGATGTGCGAGGGTCATAGTCTATACTGAGGGCATAAATCTCCAGTACCTTGCGGTAGAACACCTTCTCAGAACTGCGGATGTCGCGGATGCGAGCTAATAGTTCATCGAAATAATTCCCCTGCCCGGCATTTTTGAGTAAATCATCATTAAGAACGAATCCCTTGATCATGTACTCCTTCAACACCCGGGTAGCCCATTGCCGGAACTGCACGCCACGATGAGAGTTGACACGATACCCCACGCTGATAATCATATCGAGGTTGTAGTACGCAATATTGCGCTCAACCTTTCTATCACCCTCGTTTTGAACTGTTGCAAAAAATGCAACAGTTCGATTTTGCTCTAATTCAGCACTTTCATAGATATTCTTAATATGTCTTGAAATGGTCGACTTGTTGCGTTGAAACAGCTCCGCCATCTGGTCAGCAGTGAGCCATACAGATTCATTTGCAAGCCGAACCTCAATCTTCGTCTCGCCACCCTGCGTCTGAAACAATATTATCTGTCCGTTATCCATAAATCTTTCTTAATAATGCTGATAATAGTCACCTGTCTTCGTATAGTCCGGCTCATCATTGATGGCCCGCACCACATCGGTAG
>CAJMDR010000066.1 GCA_905212215.1 uncultured Porphyromonadaceae bacterium | reverse complement strand
AAACAATACATGACGAACCCCTTGTGGGTTCCTTTATGTAGAATTCACCAAATCGGGTGATAAGGGACCCACAAGGGATTCTTGTGTGTAAATTGCTGGCTTACCGGAGGTTTTACTCGCTACGCTCGTTCAACCCCGCGGCTAAACATAAAGGAACCCTGGCGGGTTCTAAGACACCATTTAGAACATTTCCAGGCAATTTTATGGCCTCCGCTCCTGCGTGAGGCAAAAAAAGAACTCTGCGTGAGGCCCCAAAATTGCGTCTCTGCGTGAGACCAAAAAGGAGGCTGCGCCAAAAACGCAGCCTCCTGACTATTCTCTGAGCGATTGTGAGGTTATTTCACCAGAACTTTGGTGCGCTTGGTGCCCTGCACCTTGATGTAGATGCCCGGAGCAAGACGGTCGGCGTTCACCCTGTAGCCGTTCAGGTTATAATAAACGGCGGGGAGAAGTTCGTCCATGTCAACGTTGTTGACGCCCAGATGAGTGTCGAACTGCGAGAAGTTCTTCCATCCGTTTGCCTCCTTGTAGGCTGCCAGCGAACTCTCGGCTACCGCAAGAGTGGCTTTCGAGGCGAAGGCTGAGAAGATATTGTCGGCATAGACACCCGGAGGAGTCATGGCGCGGCACTCTACGGCGGTGATGTTTGAGCAAGTGTTGAAAGCACCGGAGCCGATGGTGTCGAGAGTAGACGGAAGAACGAGCTTGGTAAGTCCCTTGCAGCTGGAGAAAGCATAAGCCTCAATAGCCTTCAGTCCTGTGTGTAACTTGACGTCGGCCAGTTTGGAGCAGCTGTTGAAAGCTCTCTGGCTGATTGCCTTCACGGAATGAGGAATGTCTATGGCAGTAAGGCTTGAATTGGAATAGAAAGCATATTCCATGGTCTCCAGGCCCTCGTTGAGCTTGACCTCGGTGAGGTTGTTGCAGTAGTAGAAGGCATAGTTAATGCTCTTTACGGTCGAAGCGAGGGTGACTTTCTTCAGCGGGCGGTAGTAGTAGAAGGCATAGCGCAGGTCAGTGACGCCCTCTGGAATGGTTATTTCAGTGGGATTAGCCTCGGCGATGCCATCGAAGTAAACCTTTCCCCATTTTGTGGTGTCGGTCTTGCTGAAGACGTTGGAGGAAGTGAACATGTTGCTGCTGGAGCTTACCTTGTTGATGTTGCACCAGGTCTTGATGTCGGGCAGATGCACTTCATTGAGGCCGGTCATGGACGAGAACGCCATTGTGCCTATGGTGCGTATTGAACCGGGTATGGTAAGCTTGGTGACGCCGCTCTTCTTGTAGAAGGCTTCTTTGGCGATTTCTGTGACATCGTACTGCTTGCCCTCGAAGGTCACTGTGGTCTTGATGTTGACATCGGTCACGCCGTCGTCGCATCCCACTACAGCCGCGGTGGTGCCCTCGGGGTCTACCTGATAGTGCACGCCGTCAACAACGGAGAGGTTGGCTACCGGAGCGGTGTAGATGTTGTAGTCAACGGTGATGATGAAGGGGTTGAGCAGCCATCCGCTCCAGCTGTTGGAACCGGACTTCTTGTATCCCTCGAACAGGATGTTCTTGTTCTGGATGACGGTCTTGTTGGCTTCGGCGGTGATAGCGAACGACGGATTGTTGCTTACACTGTTCACCGTGTCTGTCTTGCGGTAAAGCATGTGGCAGGAACGGATTTCGTCGCCTGTCTTGTACCAGTCTATGGAGTCGTTGGTGTTGAGCAGAGCTGTGTTCGATGCCTCGGTGATGGTGAAAGGCACCTTATAGTTGTGGCTGTAGAGCCATTGCGCCATGCCCTGCACCTCGATTTTGTTGGCGGCCGTCTTGGTGACGTAGACGGGATATTCGTAGTCTACGTTCGGCTTCAGGGTGGCATAGACGAGGTTGTTGGTCTTGAGCATGGCGTTGGCTTCCTTGCCGTTGACGTTGTCCATCCAAACGTATGCGCTCTTGCCTGCTATGGCGTAGAAGCCATCGGTGAAGGAGAAGCGCTCGCCGTCGAAAGTGCCTTCAACGGGCTTGTCGTCATAGTTCGCGTAGTTGTTGGCCGCTATGAGGCGGTGGAGCACGATGTCGGCTCCGGTATTGTTCTTGCCGATGACGACGTTGGTGGGGATGGTGATTTTGCCTGTGGCGGCGTCATATTTCGCCTTTACGTCGTAGCCCATGGCGAAATCTTTCAGCAGCAGGCTGTCGGTGCCGGCCTGCTGAATTATCATGCCGCCGCAGCGCTGGCCGTAGTTGGAGAAAGAGCCGTAGAACGACACATACTTCTTTCCTACGAGTGAGGCGGGAGCTGCTCCGCGTGGTGCTGTGCGGGTACGGGAAGGTGCCGCATTGGGCGTATAGACTGCCGTGGCAGGATGTGCCATCGGCGTAGGCATAGGAAGAAGCTCTACCTGTGCGCTGGTGGTGATGGTGCCGGCAATAAGGAACAGTCCGGCTAAGAAGGAAATTTTTTTCATATAGATTGAATTAGAGTGTTAACTTCATTCCAGTCCTGAAAAACAAGATTACGATTCTGAAAACAAGATTCATTCCAGTTTTTTAAACAAGATTAATTACGATCCTGAGAACAAGACCTGAATTCTGCTTTAAGTTTCCAGAATGCAAAATTAATTAAATTTCCCAATAAACGACAAAAATCTGAAAAAATAATTCACACCCGACCCTTTTAGCCCTACGTTGAGATACCATTACTTCTTGCCTACGAGGGAGGCGGGAGCTGCGCCGCGTGGCGCTTTGCGGCTTTGCGAGGGAGCCGCATTGGGAGTGTAGACCGCCGTGGCTGGATGCGCCTCCGGCGTAGGCATAGGCAGAAGCTCTACCTGTGCGTTGGTTGCGAGAAAACCGGAGATGATGAATAGTCCGGCTAATAAATTTTTCATTAGAATGAATTTGGTGTTAAGATTAATTCTGTTTTTGGAAATTCAAGACATAAATTTTGCTTGCAGTTTCCAGGATGTAAAATTAATTAATTTCCCCAACACAACAGAAAACCTAAAAAAATAATCAGTTCTCAGTCCTCCTCAGTCCTCTCACCCCTCCCCTCATAGTACTCATAGCTCTCATAGTACTCCCAGTACTCATAGTGCTCCAATTCTTCTCCCGGCTGGGATTCCCATAATTCAAAAATAATTATTAATTTTGCATTTTAGACTATGATTCCCGAAACCAACGACTTTGACATCCGCGACCATCGGCGCGACACCGATTTCGAGAAGGCATTGCGCCCTCTCCGATTCGACGATTTCGCCGGACAGGAAAAAATGGTGGCGAATCTCCAGGTGTTCGTCGAGGCGGCGAAACGCCGTGGCGAACCGCTCGACCATACGCTCCTCCACGGTCCTCCCGGTCTGGGAAAGACTACCCTCAGCAACATTGTGGCCAATGAACTCGGCGTGGGATTCAAGGTAACCTCCGGTCCTGTGCTCGACAAACCGGGCGACCTCGCCGGGATACTGATGAGTCTGGAACCGCACGATGTGCTGTTCATCGACGAGATTCACCGTCTGCACCCAGTTGTGGAGGAATATCTCTATTCCGCCATGGAAGACTATCGCATAGACATCCTGCTCGACAAGGGTCCCGGCGCGAAGTCCGTGCAGCTCAGCCTGTCGCCCTTCACCTTGGTGGGTGCCACCACCCGCTCAGGACTCCTCACGGCTCCTCTCCGGGCTCGTTTCGGAATCAACTGTCATCTGGAATACTACGACCACGACACGCTGCAAGGCATAGTGCTGAGGTCGGCACGATTGCTGAAGGTGGAGTGCAGCGACGAGGCCGCAAGGGAGATAGCATTGCGCAGCCGCGGCACGCCGCGTGTGGCGAACTCCCTGCTGAGGCGTGGGCGTGACTTCGCCATGGTGAAAGGAAACGGCGACATAGACCTTCCCATAGCACGTTTCGCCCTCGAGGCGCTGAACATAGACCAGTACGGCCTGGACGAAATCGACAACCGCATCCTCACTGCCGTCATAGACAAGTTCAACGGCGGTCCGGTAGGACTCACCACAATCGCCACTGCCTTGGGCGAGGATCCCGGCACCCTGGAGGAAGTCTACGAACCTTTCCTGATAAAAGAGGGCTTCCTGAAGCGCACTCCGCGAGGCCGCGAGACCACCGACCTGGCATGGCGTCACCTGGGAAGAAAACGACCTTCGACCACAGACTCCCTCTTTGACCTTTAGCATTGCCTCTCACCTCTTAAACTCTTTAAAAAACCTTAAACTCCTTAACCCTTAACCGCAAAAGTGTCAGCAATAGGCAGCCTTGCCAAAGAAACGGCCATCTACGGCCTCAGCTCCATAGTGGGCCGGTTCCTGAACTGGCTCCTCGTGCCGCTGTATGTATACCTCTTCCCCACGCAGGATTACGGCATAGTGAGCTATCTCTACTCATACATGGCCGTGCTGCTGGTGATTCTCAACTACGGCATGGAGACCGGATTCTTCCGCTTCGCCAACCGCGACGACAATCACGTGGCGGGCGGTCCGGAGGGGGTCTACACCACCTCGATGATAAGTGTGGGCGCCACCTCGTTGCTGTTCATGGTGCTCCTCACCCTGTTCATAACCCCTGTCAGCCGGCTGCTCCTGCTTCCGGGACACAGGCTGTATGTGTGGCTGTTGGGCGTTACCGTGGCGCTCGACGCCTTCTCGAACATACCCTTTGCCTATCTGCGTTACCGCAAGAAGGCATTTCGCTTTGCCGGGATAAAGATGGCTAACGTGGGCATAAACATAGGCCTGAACATATTCTTCCTTCTCTGCTGCCCCTGGCTTGAACGGCATCTGCCCGGCGCCATAGACTGGTTCTACGCACCTTGCGGCGGCGAGGCATTCGGCATAGGATGGATATTTGTTGCGAATATCTTCTCCACGCTCTGCGTGCTGCTGATGCTGGCGCCCTTCTTCCTGCGCCGCCATTATAGCTTCTCCTTTCCGTTGCTGAAGAAGATGCTGAACTATTCATGGCCTTTGCTAATCCTGGGCGTAGCGGGAATAGCGTCGCAGAACATGGGCCAGATTATAATTCCCTATCTCTTTCCCGATGACCCCGAGGGTGCCCGCTCAATGGTGGGCATCTACGGCGCGAACATAAAAATCGCCATAGTGATGGTGATGTTCACCCAGGCCTTCCGCTATGCCTACGAGCCTTTCATCTTTGCCCAGGCAAGAGGCGCCGGGGAAGACAAACGGCAGGCATACGCCGATGCCATGAAGTTCTTCGTGCTCTTCGGACTCGCCATATTCCTGGCGGTGATGTTCTACCTTCCGGTGCTGAAACACTTCGTGGCGCCCGCCTACTGGCAGGGACTGAGAGTGGTGCCGGTAATGATGATGGCGGAGCTTTTCTTCGGAGTCTTCTTCAACCTCTCGCTCTGGTACAAACTCACCGACCGCACCGTGTGGGGAATGTATTTCTCGCTCTTCTGTTTCGCGCTGATGCTTGTCCTCAACCTATGGCTGGTACCCGCCATAGGTATTCCCGACGGCTACATGGGGTCGGCATGGGGCGCCTTCATCAGCTACGGCGCCGTGATGCTGCTAAGCTACATCATAGGCCGGCGCTACTATCCCATAGCATATCCGCTGCGCCTCATGGGACTCTACACCCTGCTGGCAGCCGCCCTCTGGATTACCGGAGAGTGGATATGTGCATTCCCCGACCATCTCTGGCTGACATACCTTACCCGCACCCTGTTGCTGCTGGTATATGCCGGAGTGATCTGCTATAACGAGAATGTACCCGTCGCCTCGCGGTTGCTACATAAGCTGATACAGCGCAGAAACTGATATTATCATACACCATAAACACTGAGTTATTCCGCAAAAAATACAGACCATGAAGACGATAATGATGCTCGGAGGCGCTAAGCGGGTTTCGCTGGCCCGTCATCTCATAGAAGCCTTCCGCAGCCTCGGACACCAGGCCACGGTGCTGAGCTATGAGCTTGACTGGAGAGTGCCCGCCGTGGCGGTGGGTGAGGTAATTCAGGGCAAGCGCTGGAAAGATCCTGAGCTGGTTCCGGACCTGCTGCGCATCATTGAGGAAAGGCACGTGAGCCTTCTGCTTCCCTTCGTGGATCCGGCGGTGGAGGTGTGCGCATGGCTGAAGCCTCTCTGCCCCGATACTTTTATCCCCGTAAGTCCGGTAAAGGTGTGCCGTGCCATGTTCGACAAGACAGAGGCCTTTAAGGTCTTCGCTGACAGAAACCTGCCGCAGCCCCGGCTCGGCAACGGCGTCTTCCCCCGCATCTACAAGCCCCGCAAAGGGTCAGCCTCAAAGGGAATTGTGGTGGCGCATTGCGAGAACGAAGTGCCGAAAGACATGAACCCGGCGGAATACCTTGTGCAGGAGTATGTGGAGAATGCCCGCGAATACACCGTTGACTGCTATGTGCGGAGCGATGGCAAAATCCTCTCGGTGGTACCCCGCGAACGACTTGAGACTGCCGGAGGGGAGGCCATGCGCTCAGTAACGGTTTCCGATGGCGCTTTGCTGAGGCTGAGCCGCCGGGTATTGGAGTCCATAGCGCTGCGCGGTCCCGTAACCCTTCAGTTCCTGCGCACTCCGCAGGATGAATATCTCCTCATGGAAATCAACCCGAGGCTGGGGGGCGGCGTCGTCACCAGCATCGGCGCCGGGTCACGTATGCCGCTCATGCTCGCCGCCGAGACCCTCGGCGACATGCCGGAACCCTTCGACGGCTGGACCCCAGGCACCCTCATGACCCGTTACACCCAAGAAATAATCTTCGCGCCATGCAAGTGATAATAGATCTCGACGGCACCATATGCCGGGAAATGCGCCAGTTCTCGCGCTGTCTGGCAGAACCTATGCCGGGTGCGATAGAGACCGTCAACGCCCTCTACGACGCCGGCAATACCATTATTATCTATTCCGCCCGTACTTGGGTGGAATATGAAATGACCGTGGACTGGCTGAAACGCCACGGCGTGCGCTACCACCAGCTCTTCATGGGAAAGCCAGTGGGCGATGTATGGATCGACGACCGCGCCATCACCGCAGGCGACAACTGGAGTGAGATACGGCGCCGCCTGCTCCCTGAATCCGATAATACCCCGACGGCACAATGAAAGAATTCACCGACAACGACATAGAACGCATCGAGGAGCTTATCGACAACCATTCTGAAGCGGAGGCACGCACGGAGATTAACGAGCTTCACCCTGCCGACATCGCCGAACTGTTCCAGAGTCTTAACCTTCATCAGGCGGAATGGGTATTCGATCTCATCGCCGATCCGGAGAAGAAGGCCGATGTTCTCATGGAACTCGACGAGGAGGACCGCCGCAAGCTCCTGGAGGGTATGGACCCCAAGGAGATAGGCCAGTTCATAGATCTCCTTGACACAGACGACGCCGTAGACCTTATCCAGGAACTCGACAAGGAGGAGCGTGACGAGGTAATACAGCATATCGACGACGTGGAGCAGGCCGGAAACATCGTGGATCTGCTGAAATACGACGAGGACACCGCCGGCGGCCTCATGGGTACCGAGATGATTGTGGTGAACGAGAACCTCTCCATGCCCGACTGCATCAGGGAAATGCGCCGCCAGGCTGAGGAGATGGACGAAATTTACTACATCTATGTGGTGGACAACGACTCGCGCCTTCAGGGCATCCTTCCGCTTAAGAAAATGCTTACGCACCCCTCGGTGAGCAAGATAAAACATGTCATGGAGACCGACCCGGTGAGCCTGCATACCGATACGCCCATAGACGAGGTGGCCATAGACTTCGAGAAATACGACCTTGTGGCCATGCCGGTAGTGGACGACATAGGGCGCCTTGTGGGACAGGTCACCGTCGATGACGTCATGGACGAGGTGCGCGAGGCCAGCGAGCGTGACTACCAGATGGCTGCCGGCATATCGTCGGACATTGACGCCGACGACTCCATCTGGGCGCAGACCAAGGCCCGTTTGCCGTGGCTCCTCATCGGCATCATCGGCGGAATAGTGAACTCAATTATACTCGGCGGCTTCGAGGAACAGATAAGCAAGGTCGCCGCCCTGGCAATCTTCATCCCCCTTATCGGCGGCACAGGCGGCAACGTGGGAGTGCAAGCCTCCGCAATAGTGGTGCAGGGACTGGCCAACGGTCGCCTCTCGCTGCGCGACACAGGACGACAGATAGCACGCGAGTTCCTTATTTCCCTTATCAACGCCATAGTAATCTCCGGTGTGGTGATGCTATATATATCCATTGTAATCAACCACGATAAAGAAGCGGTGATGGGTGCCGTGTCATCGTCATTGTTCGTGATGGTAGTGTTCGCCACCGTGTTCGGCACCTTCGTGCCCCTCATGCTCGAACGCCTCAAGATAGATCCCGCCAGAGCTACCGGACCCTTTATACAGATTACCAACGACATAGTGGGTATGCTCATTTACGTCGGCATGTCCACCTGGATGCTCCATGTCTTCCACGTCTCCTTCTAAAAAGTTAATGATATGGCCAAAAAGATAGCGG
>CAJMDR010000065.1 GCA_905212215.1 uncultured Porphyromonadaceae bacterium | reverse complement strand
CCAACGACTTATCATATTCGAAAGATACATCAACAGGAGAATTAACTCTATTAGCCTCTAATTTTGAGATTATAGGGCAGAAAGATGTTGCGCATAATGTTGTTATAGATGGGACTTACACTAATTTTTATGGAGGCTCTATGGATGATATTTTATCCGATATGTCAGGGCCATTTAATTATTTATATGGAGGTGAGGGAAATGATAGGATTACAATAAATACATCGCATTCTTTTGGTTATGGTGAAGCCGGTAATGATATTTTGACATTACAAGGTGAGGGAATTGCATCAATACATGGCGGAGATGGCGATGATATTCTTAATGTGAATTCCAATGGGCAGACAGTAGATGGCGGCAATGGAAATGATATTTTTAATATAAATTACTCTTCTAGTGCAAAGATAAAAGGGGGGGATGGTGATGACACCTTCTACCTTAAAGAGAATTTAAGAAACTTAGATATAAATGGAAATTCTGGTACAAATATTATTAATGGTAATATTGACTCTTCAATGACTCTTGTAAATGTTGATAGAGCTAATGCAGGTTCGGTAGATCTCGCAAAAAATGAAACAAAAACATTATATGACGTTGAATCAAGTGCAAAGATACAAAATCTTTGGGACATTCGGGAGGAGTTATTGATATTTTAGCTGATTTTCAAGCCTCTTAACCCGCTTTCTTGTGGGATTTACGCTTCTTGCGGGCTTTCTTCTGAAAATCATTCTCGTCGGGGGTGAAGGCCTCGATGACACGCCTCACGATGAGATTGTACAGTCTCTCTTCGTCGCGGCTGAGGTCGGTGGGATGCAGTCCGGTCGTGACTATGCCATGACCGTTATAGGAAGTCTCGTCATTGTGGAAGGTGTTGCGGGTGCTGAGCCATCCGACTTCTTTGGCCATCTCTCCGAATCGGGAGTTGTGTTCCAGCACGCGGAAGTCTCGGCGCATGGTGTTATACACGTTGCCGGGGATTCCGTTCTGGTATAGATAGGGGTATGAGATCAGCCCCTTGGCGTAGAGCTTGTGAGCGATGAGGAATGTCGGCTCGAAGTCGTAGCCGAGTTCCATAGTGGCATCCATCCACAGGGTGACCATGTTGTGAAGAGTCTGGCCCTTCACGATATTCAGTTCGACATCGCATCCTTCGTCAGTCGGGTTGTTCTCTGCCGATTCGATGTCGGGGGCGTTTTCTGCGGCCACGGCATCGGCTTCGAGAAAAAAATTCACGAGTTCTCCTGCGAGCCACTTCTCATGCTTGTCGGGAGAATATACGCCGTTCTCGACACCTCGGAGGATGAGAGGTTTACGCAGACGGGAAAGCCATGCGCGGCGCACTGTCACCGGCATACGGAGATACCAGTACAGGTTGAGGAATGCCAGTTCTCCCTCGAAGGTGGGTTCCATAGCGTTGACGACGACATTGCTTTTTGCCCACAGAGCTTTGATGACCGAAAGTTGTGACTCATCTGCCTTCGACTTCTCCCAGCCGAGGAGCGCATCGTAGTTGCGCATTTTGAAGTTGAAGTGGTGCGCGTACATCTGGCGCATGTCCTGCCCGGAGTTCATGACGAATTTCTCGCCACGCTTGTATTCGGCTTCGATGATTTCGCCGTTGGTCCATGTCACGGCATAGCCGTTGCCATGATAGTAGCCTTCGTGTTCGGAGGTAGCGCCAATTGCGCGGGCGATGGTCTCTGCCATCAAACGGTTGGCAGCAACAACTGTTACGAGTGTTTTCTTTGTCATATTTGAAATGTTCTTATTTGTTAGTGTATCGGGATTTTTGAGACGAAAGCTTCGGGAGGTTCCGGACCCTCCCTCGGCGTTTCATCTGCGTGGGTTCAGTGGTTGGGGTTTATACTCTGCTATGGGAATCAGAGTTTCGGACCTTTCGGTTTGCGCTGTTGTTTCTGCTGGGCTTCGTCCTTCGGCTGGGTCTGTCCCTTGGTCAGAGGATCGGTGATGTTCTTCGTCGCCTCGTTGGTGAGTCCGTCGTTGTTCACAGCCTTCTGGGTGCGGGATTCGTCGTCGACCTTGACGCGCGGGTCATTGAGCGATGTCACCGGACGCTGCTTCTCCTTGTCGAAGTACAGATAGACGGTGCAGGGCTGGCCTTTCTCATCGACCATGTTGTCGAGCTTGGCGACACGTCCGTTGGCGTAGTCTTCTTTCTGCTGTTCGGTGAGCGGAATCTTGTTCCATTGTCCCAGAGGCTTGATGCTGCCGTCTTTGAGTGTCCAGTTGGGCTTTCTCTCAGCCTTCTTTTCCGCAGTCTGGGTCGAAACGGCTTCGCCTTTTCCTTCTTTCTTTGCTTCGGCGGCACGCTTCGCCTGCTCGACCTTCTCATACCAGTGTCTGCCGTTGGGGACAAATTCGACTGCCTTTCTGTCAACATTGTACTGGAGTATTCCCGTGCGGGTCTTCCCGTCGCGGCATACCACCTCCTTGGGAGGCAGAGGAAGACCTTTCTTCAGGGTCATGATCTCCGGCATGGTCAGCTTCGTCTGGCCAAAAGTGTCACGGATCCTGACATCCTTTGCCGGAATTGCCAGCAGCTCGTTGGTGTAGCGGTCACGGCTGATGAGCGACGGAACTTTCTCTCCGGTGGCAGGGTCGGTCAGTTCCACGATTCGACCGAGGTTGCCGTTCTCTTTGAGATTCGCCTGATCGATTTTGTCGAACTTGTATCCCATGAACTGGTCGAGCTTCTGTTCACTCTGGATGAAGTGAGGGACAAGCTTGACGCTGCCGTCGGGATCAGTGCGGAAGGAGAGGCGTGCCTCGATGTTGAATTTCTCGCCTCCGAAGGTCGGGGTGACATTCACCAGCCTGGACTTCCGGTTGTAAAGCATTTCCCTAAGGTCGCCGGAGGCTTCGAGCGCCTCCTTGTCGATGCCCCATTTCTCTTTGAGCGTATCCCAGTCGATTTTCGACTGGTCGATAGCCTGCCACTTGGGTTCCTGCGACACGGTTGTCTGCGTTTGAGCCTCGTTTGCTGTCTGTTCAGGCGGTTCGGCCAGGGATTCCGTATGCTTGGGCTGCATGGGTTGCTCGACCTTGTTCTCTTCCGTCAGCGTTACCTGCGGAAGCTCTACTTTGTTGTTTTTGAGCATCTCTGCATTTGCTTCGGGGTCTTTGGCGAAGTCACCGATTACGGTGCCTACCGTGTCGTAGCGGTCAGCGGGAACGCGGAAGAATCCGAAGGTCGTTGGGTTCTGGCACTGACGGACAAAGTTCGACAGGAATGCCTCGATGGGATTCTGACCCTTCTGGAATTTTACGAGGTCAGAGAGTTTCGCCGACTTTACATCGGTCATTTTGGGTGTGCCGTCCTCGTTGAGTCCGGTCACTGCGCCTACCTGCCCGGTCTCGTTGTTGCGGGCGATAAGGACTTCTTCTTGATTCAGCTCTTGTGCCATATAAATTAGAAGTTTTTGGGGTTGGAAACTTGTGCCCGATAATAGGCACGTTAATTATTGGTGTATGGTGGTATGGTTTTTATCTTCTTGTAGTTTCAAATGCTATTCTGGCATCTGCCCAACGGAAAGTCACGCGGGACTGGCGGCTGTCACCGGATTTGATAAATGGCAGTGTGCCGTCAGCCATCATGGATTCTATTTTGGTTTTTCCTACATTATACATTTCCATGAGCTGTGCCTTGGTCAGAACTCTTTCTTCCGGCTCGATGATACCCTGATTTGTCAGGACGGCATAGATCTCTTTGCTCGCCTCTTTGATTTCGCGTCTGATTTCACATTTGATTTCCGCACGAAGCTCATCGATTACGGCTCTGAAATCAGAGAGTATTGCTCTTTTCTCTAATACTGTCATGTCAATATCGGGGTAATCGGGTTACACGTTTCATTGCTTTCTCGTAAGCGGTAGGATTCCAGTTGCACTGGGTTCGCTCGATGGCTTCTACAAGCTCTTTCAAGAGATAGTGAGTCTCTTTGCCGACCTTGCGCCACTTGAGTTTCATTCTGACCCGGATTCTTTGGAGCTGACGAGGCGACACGCATAATATTTCTGCGGCCTCATATTTGCTCACTTTGGGTTCGTAGGGGAGTTTCTTATTGATGAAGCCGAATTCCTCGGCTTTCTGGAGTTTGGTCTCCTGAGCTATGATATACCGCTCAATGCGGTCTATCTTACCTTGAAGTGCCTGAAATTCCTGAACCAAGTTAGGCTGCTCCGCTACGGGTTGATTTGTAATTTCATTGTCCATGTTCGATTTTTTTACGTGGGTTTGGTGGTTGTTTTGTGATGCAAAGTTACTTCGGGAAAAGGAGGTGCATCTATGATAACTCCGGGATAGAGTTGGGATAAGTGTAGGATAAATAACGCTCGATTTTCCAGAATTCTCAATCACTCACTATTGAATAACAGTGATTTACGCAAATACTCTTAATGAATGTTAAAGTAGAAATTTGTGGAAAATTATTTTGAAAATCTCACGTCAAGGCACAGCTAGTGCCGTCCGGACATTCCCGAACGGCACTCACAGGAGGCTTATGGAATGTTCAGCTTAAAAATCGAGGTTGCCGAGGTTCCTGGAAAGGATGTCCATATCCTTTCCGATTTTATCGGCGGTAATTCTCGCGTAGATCTGTGTGGTCTGGATATTTGTGTGGCCGAGCATCTTTGATACCGACTCGATGGGCACTCCACGGCCGAGGGTCATGGTAGTGGCGAAGGTGTGCCGGGCGAGATGGAACGTCAGGTTCTTCTCGATGCCGCAGATGTCGGCTATCTCCTTCAGATAGCAGTTCAACTTCTGATTGGTGATTATCGGCATGAGCTGGCCGTCGGTGTAGCAGCCTTCATATTTGTTGAGGATTTTCAGGGCTGGCGGTAGCAGCGGCACCATTACCTTAGTGTTGGTCTTCTGGCGGTGGGTGACTATCCACAGGCGACCGTCGAACATCTTCTGGATGTTATCGACACGGAGGTGGGCGAGGTCGATATATGCCAGCCCGGTGAAGCAGGCGAAGATGAAGATGTCGCGTACCTGTTCCAATCGCTTGGAGGCGAACTCCTTCTGCATCATCTTGCAAAGCTCGTCTTCGGTAAGATAGCCACGGTCAACGCGCTCGATGGAGATTTTGTAGCCGTTGAAGGGGTCAACGGTTATCAGTCCGGCGCGGATGGCTTTGTTGATTACCTGCTTGAAGAACTTCATGCACTTGTAGGTGGTGTTCTGCGAGTATTTGTACTCGGTACGGAGGAAGAACTCAAGATCCACGATGAACTGGTATCTGATTTCACGGAGAGGTATGTCCGTGATGTTGTACTTCTTCTTCATGAACTCCACCACGCGGCGATACATTCTTTCGTATTTGCGGTAGGTGGGGTCGGCTTTGCTGAGGCCGACGAGCTTCTTGGTGTCCTCCAAGTGTTGCTCATAGAGTTTCAGGAGCGATTCCTCCCTCTGTGTGATGCCCATGTAGGCGTTGCGCACCATTTCTACAGTAACGTAGCCGTGACGACGTTGTATGTCATAGAAATGATTGGTCAGAATAGTCTGAATATCCTGAAGATGGTTGTTGATCTCAAAAGACTTGGATGAACGACCGGTGGCTTTACCGGCTTTTCCGTCCCATCTTTCTGGCTCGCAAACCAATTTTGTGCTCCAGTCCTGTCTTTCTCCGTCAATAGACACGCGCACGATGATGGCGGATGTACCATCCTTGTTGACATGATTGCTTCGGAGATAGAACAGAATCTTAAATGTGCTCTGTTTCATCTTACATTTGGATTTGGTGGTTATGATTGCGCAGGGTTTTTACCCCCTTGCAAAATTCATAACGAGTTAAACTTAATTTTGCTTAGACTCACCTCGGCCAATAGCGGACGAATAGCGGACATGGTGTCCGGCGTATTCTAACGGAGTGCATGAGAATAGAAAATTAGGTATCAAATGTAAGCTTTGGACTATGCCACCGGGCTTCATTATTTGTGTCCCATAAGATGTCCGATTTTGACCGCTATTTTCCGACTTATGTCAGAGTTGCGGTTTCGTAAAGTGCTGCACAAAACATAGTTACGGCACTTACTGCTACACAACTGCTACATTTGGCATCTCTTGATTTTTGTGTAGCAGATTTGCAACCAATGGCTGTCTTGTTCAGTCTTTTTTCTGTCCGATGACGGTCCTGAGTCGTCATTTTTAGGTACTAAAAAACCGCACAATAAGTTGATATTGTGCGGTTTAGTCTTGTTTAGACTTTTGTTGGCCGGAATCCGTCCGAAATGCCAAGTGGAGATGGAGGGAGTCGAACCCTCGTCCAAACGCGGACTCAACAAGGTTTCTACATGCTTAGCCGTCGACTTGGTTTTCGACTGCAGGCAGGCTCGTGGCTACCAACCTGCAGCTTATCTCCTGACTTTCGGGTAACGGCCGGAGCTTCCGTTTCCCTATTTGCGATTTTCTTAGCACTGCCTTATCGAAACGCCTCGCAACGGGGCAATCGGGCAATGTCTCGTCCACGCCTCCTTGGGCGCGGATTAAGCGATCTTACTATGCTTCAGATCAAGCAGCGAGAGCGTAGTTGTTATTTTCGCCAGTTATAGGTCGATGTCGAGATATTAAAGAGCGTCAACACCGGCGCTCTGCATGCTTGCTTGCCGCTTCTACACGCTGTCAAAACCAGTCATCCCCAGTCTCTGAATGAGTATCTGAGCTATGACTCAGTGCTATTCATATGCAAAGTTAATAATAATCCGGCAAAGCTGCAAACCTTTGCCGGATTATTATTGATTATTAACAGTGTGTTTTACCTTCCCACCGCTATCTTGACTGTGGTGTTGTCTGGCATCACTACGATGTAGACACCCGGCTCAAGGTATTCATTCTTCTTTCTGATACCTCGCATGTCGTACACTACTGTGCCTTCAGGAGCTTTGAGGCGCCCGTCGCTGACATAGATTTGGGTTGTTGCATCGTCCAGTACGGTGTTTACACCGGTAACGGTTATGAATTTGCTCCATACCGAATTTGCGCTATACTTTGCCAGTGCTGTAGGAGGTACTGCCAGCGCTGCGTGCGTGTAGGTGTATTCGTCAAAAGAGGTAGCCAAAACGGTAGGAGGTGTGATTCCGCGGCATCTCACCTTGATCAGAGCGTTGCAGCCGCTGAACACGCTGTCGCTGATGGCCTCCATGGTCTCTGGCAGACGGATGGCCTGTAGTGAAGAAACATCCCATGAACACGCCTTTGCCTATTTTTGAGGCTGTCAGGCAGCACTATGTTCTGCAGAGAGACGCAGTTTTTAAATACTGTGTTCTTGAATTCGGTCACGTGCGCGGCAGAGTGACTTCTTTCAGGGATGTGCAGTTTATAAATGTGCTTTGCGACACGGCTGTGACGGTTGCTTCCAGTTTTGCTGTTGTTATTCCAGAGCAACCCTGGAAGACATAAGCACCCATTTTAGTCACGCTTGGCGGTACAGTGACGGATTTCAGACCGGAGCATTCAAGGAAAGCTCCCAGGGCGAGGCCTGTGAGGGTTGAGGGCAGCTTGACTTCCGTCAGGGTGGAGCAGTTGGAGAATGCGTAATTGCCTATTGTGTGTATTCCTTCCGGAAGCTCGACTTTTTCAAGCTTGTAGCAGTGGAAAAACATGTTGTTCGGAATTGAGCGGAGGTTTTCGGGCAACGTGACTTTCCGAAGATTGTTGCAATTTTGGAAAACAGTTGTTCCGATACGGGACATTTGATTTGCACCCTGCGTATAAGTAAGAAGCTTCTGGGGCAGTTTAACGTATTCCAGAGCTGTGCAGCCGTCGAAAATGCTTGCTCCGAGGTAATTCACGGATTCTGGTACTGTCATCTCGCGTAGTGAGATGCAGTTCATGAAAGTCTTTGTATCCAGCTTGGTTATGCCATAGGGTAGAGTTACATTTTCAAGCGCCTGGCAGTTGCTGAAAGCTGAGTTCTATATGCTGTCCACAGTGGCCGGGATGGCGAATGTCTTCAGCTTCACGCAGTCCATGAAAGCGCCGGAGCGGATGTCTTTGAGCGCGGGTGCTCCGGTCACTGTCACCAGGGAGGAACAGCCTCTCAAGGCCGACGGCCCGAGTTCTTGAAGTGATGCCGGTAGTTCAACCGATGTGAGTGCCGTGCATTGTTGCAACGAGGTTCCTTGCAGCGATGTAAGTGCCGAGGGCAGATGTATGGAGGTCAGAGATTTGCATCCGTACAAAAAGCCGTTGCCTGCCACTGTGATTGAGTCATTCAGATTGACCTCTGTCAGCGCTGTGCAGTTCTTGAAGCAATCCTGGCCTATGGCTCGTACAGAATTAGGTGCTGCCACGGATGTGAGGGTGGAGCAGCCGTAAAAGGCACGGTAGCCTATTTCTGCTATCACATAGCTCTTGTCTTCGTGCATGACTGTGCCTGGGAGTATCACTTCGCCGCTGTAGGCCGGAGATCCGCCGCGCAACCGCAGCTGGCGGTTTACATCTGACAGTACTGTGAAGTTGAATCCCCCTGAGGAGAACTCCTGACCGCAACCGGACTCCACCACATTGGTCATGCGAGGCCACTTTGTCTGATACTGTTGCCAGCAGCCTTCGG
>CAJMDR010000064.1 GCA_905212215.1 uncultured Porphyromonadaceae bacterium | reverse complement strand
AATGAGGTTCTGTCTCGATGCGCCAGTCTGAAAAATCAAATAATAGAACCTCCCTTATGTTCTGCGCCTCGTCAATAACCAACAGTTCCCATTTCAGCTTCTTCAGTTTAGCCACGTCGCTGCGCAAAACCCCGTAGGAGGTAAGTATTACGTCAGCATCAAAAGCATCGAGGTCGCGCATGGCACCATGGTAAATTCCCACCTTTAAATCCGGAGCAAAACGTGAACATTCTTTCTGCCAGTTGGCAAGAAGTCCCGTAGGCACAACTACCAATGCCCTACGCTTCCGGAGCCTTCCTTCTTCCTTAAGTTTCAACAGCACAGCGATTACCTGAAGAGTCTTGCCCAAACCCATGTCATCGGCTATGACGGCTCCGAATCCGAGAGAAAGATTATGCATCATCCATTCATAGCCACGCAACTGATATGGACGCAACTCGGCCTGCAAACCCGTTGGTACAGGAAGTTCGGGCAATTTCCTGAACTTGTCAAGCAACTCGCGACAAGCCGCAGAAATCGTTACGGGAGCTTCATTATAGCTCTGAGACAATGCCATGGCCAAAAGTTCCTGCGATGTCAGTTTCCCACTCTTGGCAAGCTGTTTACGCAACTTCTCCAGTTCCTCAGGCGAAGCATAGATATACCGTCCCTTGAACTTTACAAGCTCCCCGGCGTGTTGCATTATATCGTTAAACTCTTCCACCGACACATGAATGTTGCCAAGGGCTATCTCCCAGTTGAATGTCAGTAGCTCGTCGAGACGCAGATATGTCTTGCCGTCGGTCTCCTTCTTGTCTATCTTTACAGTAACCTTTGGGGTGACAAGCTCATGCAGCGATTTCGGCAACGCCACCTCAACGCCTAACAGCCGCATGAGAGGCAATGTCCTAAAGAGGAATGAAACGAAACTCTTCGAATCAAACATCATGGGTCTGGCGCCCTCATCATGGATATATTGACGTAAGCCCGGCAGATAGTCGGCCAATGCCGACAGTTTCGTCAATACCTCAATTTCTCTTTTCCTAAAGGTAGCATCTGCGAAGAATAACGACAACGGAACATATTTTTTGATTATGTCATCTGTGTTCCCGGAATCCACAAAAAGTCCTACAGCAAAATCTGAGCCTTTTTCCTCAACATATATCACGAATTCCCTGTCCTCGTTTAGAATAAAGAACTTGTCGGTCCAGACTTTTATCCCGCCGGGAATACCATTTTGTCCGATCGCGGAAAACCTTTGTGATTCGCCAAGGAAGAACAGCGAGGACAACAAATCTAAATCGTGTCGTGCCTCCATTGCTTCCACTATCATGACATTCAGGATATTCCACAACAGCCATTCTCCACTTTTCACTACTGGCTCTTTCCCTTTCTTACATACGGTTGACGGCACACACTGAGTAACATTATTTACAATCTTCCTGATTGACGGATGCAACATGGCCGGCTGCCAGATGACTCTGTAAACTTTTCCATCCCGCACGATGCGAGGCACAACATCTCTCATCGCCAACAGATTGGCGGCAAGAAGCCACAGCTTGTGCATCGTCTCCACCCATGGCTGGCTCGGCAGATAAGATACCGGGCTTATTTGCCCAAGTCTGTTTACAAATTCAGGAAAAGATATTACCGTATCCTTGCCTTCGGAGTCAGTAAGGATGACCTCTGTGTCATAAGTCCTGCCGATGCGAAAAGAGACCTCAGCACCCGGAGAAAACGATTCCATCTTTTCTTCATCATCCGAAAGAGTCCTCATCTTCTTAGATACTTGTCGCCCGACAACACCTAAATACTTCACATAACTCTTCTTGAAGTCACCGTCAATCGAGAACGGGGGATTATCCTGAAGCAATTCAAGCAGATCATTCCCTATATCAGGAAGCTTGGTGAAGTCCACATCAGGCCCTTCCCATTCGTTACTGGCATCCGAAGTGGCGGAATAATCCAACAATTCGCTGATTCCTATGGGATCAAGATTCTTTACCACATTCTCTGATAGCAGACCCCGTTTCTTAAGTTCATCGAGAAGATCTAGACCATGAAGCTCAAACACAAGGAAAGGATTATTGTCAATCTCCTCACTCACCTTATATATAACCGCCGCAAGATGCTTGCACGGAACAGCCCAGTCAGGACAACTGCATTCCATCCCTAAGTCTTTCCACGAAGTCGGAAAGACCTGCAGACCTGAAGATTCCGCTATCTTAAGCACCTCCGGATCAAGCTTACGCTGCATCAGCGAAGCAAGGATAAGAGGATGACTAACCAGATTGTCGACAAAAGCATCAGACTTCGCTTTGTCAAACTGAGGCACTACAATTGTCTCCTTATACGGAATAGAGCGTGACCCCTTCACACGGGCAAAGATTTGTCCTTTATTGATTTCTATGCTTCTCACAGAACCATTGCGGGCATAGCGGGCTCCGCGAGGCAACCGGCTACCATAGTCAATATTCGCCAGAGAGTTGAGCCATTGCTCGCCCCACCATGTAGTACCGAATTTCTTTGCCATATCCTTATCCTTGAGTTTTTCTATATTGATTTCTTCTTTTGCCGCACGGGAAAATGAACTAAAGCGCTCGCCTTCCCAATGCATATAACACATTAACGAACTAATCCGGTATAAGTTGTAAGTAAAAAAGAGAGGCGCTTTTTTGCGTCTCTCTTCCAAATGTGACCCCGGAGGGATTTACCCGAAACGGGGTCAACTATATTGTCTGTCAAGACTTTAGACTTCTTGAAAATCATGGATGTTCCCTTTTTGCACACCCGGACATTTCAATGTTCTTCGTATATCTACAACGCAAAAGTAGCTATAATAGTCTGATTTCAGGCCGTTTTCAGTGTTAAAAATTCTATACATCCGAGAGTAATATTTATCGGGTCATGCTGTGCATTGATGAATACGAAAACATAAAAGTCCCTAACCAGACTTCTATCATCAGTACATTGTTATTGATATTCACAACAGGATGTCTCCCTTTTTCTGACTTATAGACTCTCTTTTTTGAGGATTCTATTGATTGTGACAGCGACTGTGTCATTAAGGAAGAGAGAGGTTTCCTTATCATCCTTTACATAGATATGAAACTCTCCCAGTAGAGTGTCAAGTGCCAGTTTACGAAGTTGCTTCAGGTCACCGTCAACCGGAATCTGTCTATGCGCCTCCCAATACTCAGTAACGGCATGGCTCATATATTCCCGAAGAACATTCCTCATGCTTTTCGAGAGTTTTCCCAGTCGCTGTCTTGGAACAAACTCCGTTTCGCCGGGTATGACTGGACAATCATTGACGGTATCATATTGGGGGCCATATTGAAGATAGTCCTCAAAAATGCCATGATTGACTTTCACTTCTGCATACTTGGTTGGAACAGTTCCTTTATTCTTACCCTTCTTTGCCATATCTCTATTTAATGATCACAATGCCAGGAATCCTCCAACTGGTAATATTTTCACGGGAAACATCCATCTCTATCGGTTATTGAATATCCTTGACAAATACCCAATGGCCGGTTTTAGGATGACCAAGCCATGCAATATTCCACTCTTTCATCCGTCGTTTGATTGTACTCTCTGAGCATCCGGCAATTCGAGCCAACTCAGCGCGACTGATTCCATTGTTTTCTTTGATTGCTCGGATGACAGCATGTTTTTGAGGGCCATCTTCCACTATTTGAAGGTCATTTTGACCCTCTAAATCGGTTTGCGGGTCAACTTTTATTCTTTGCAGGTCATTTTGAACATCATTTTCGTTATAGAGACGTTCATAATACAATGCTTTGCCTTTCAAAGTCAATCCGTATCTCTGGTTTGGAGCATTCGTGCTATCCGGATTTTCAAGTGCAACTAAACCTGCCGATATCGCAGGTTTTAGATAAGTTTTTGTAAATGAAAACCTTGACGTAAGCCTCATGATTCCAAGTATATCATGTAGGGATAACCAATCTTCTCCTATTATCCCAATTAGTTTCAATATAGACATTTTGATTGTCCTACCCTCTTTGGTCAAGCTTGCAGCAGCTGAACCTCTACTTGTACCATCACTTGTACTATTACTTGTACTATTACTTGTACTATCACTTGCACTATTACTTGCACTACTATTTGCGCTACTACTTACGTCCACTGTGTTCTTGGGACGCATAAAAGTAATTTTGACGATAGTACCGTCACAATAGAATTCCGGAGCAGGCAATCCAGCACCTTCACATTGTCTTGCCATCATTGACAATCCACGCCCCCAATGTTCGATGAGGCCGGCAAGATACATGACATTGGCAATTACCGGATTCGGAGGCATTGAGGTATTTTTACGATCTTCTTCCTCCTTACGCATCAGAGTGTTTGGCGAGATTCTGACTGGGAAGCGACCAGCATTCTCAATTACTATACAGTCATCGTAAATCGCAATACCCACAGTAGCGATCTCATATCCCCATCGCATATGACAGTATGCATTGACAACTGCTTCACGCAAAGCATCATACGGAATCTCAAGATTATCCTCTCTGTAAAGTCGATTATGCGTCGTACCCGAAAGGTTGAGATGCTTGAAGAAGAAAGCCATAGCCGCATCCACCAACTCAAAGATATTACCTTCATGTTGTTGGTTGTCGATGAAATATTGCTTGCTGGCCCCTTTGAACCGCGCAAGGCGTAACCTGCATTGTGGATAATCGGAAAAAACTTTCCCGAACAATACAGCCGCTGAATTGCATACAGCTCCGTCTTTAGTCAGATTTAGTCGTGACAAAGCGATGGGCACAGTATCATTAAGGGCATCGTTTGATAGTCGGCCTCGCCTTACAGCGCCCTGGATTACATTGTGTATGAGCTGTTCATCAAGATCATCAATGGTCAGATTCTGATTCACTTCATTCTCCCATTTGTATTTCAATCCGTGCTGAAGCTCATGAAGCCGGATGAATTTCTCGCGGGGCATGACACTTGTAACGCTGTCATGTCTGCGATATGGTTTGCCATCCCACATATAAGGCTTATCACTCTCCAATCCATCTGTCCGGAATACTATGGCATACTTGTCGGAATTGTCAACCGGCACATATATCGGTTGAATGTCAACCGCCGGATCGAATTTATTGATTGCCTCCCCGATTTCACGGGTGGTCTTGTCGCCGATTTCCTGTCCGATGATTTTGCCTTTGTTCGATACCCCGAACACAACGACACCTCCGGAGCCGTTGAACATACCGCATAATGTCTCCATACCACGGTTAAGCTGTCCGGTGGTTTCCTTAAATTCGACATCAACACCTTCATGGTTTTCAGCCAAATGCTCTATGTAGTCTAAATCAATCGTCATAAATTCAGTGGGATTGTATATGCAAAGTTACAAAAATATATTGAGATTCAGTCACCTTATAGTTCACGCACTGCGTAAATGAGCATTTAAGAATGATTGTCCGTTTTCCATTCCGAATTTACTGCAAATTTACAGGATTTATGGAATACAAACGTAAATCAGATTAGAGCACAAAACTCTCATCTCAATAGGGAAGCACTGCGGAAACTGCGAGAGGCGTGACGGCTCACGGTGTTGTCGTCGGCTATGCCGTCAGATGGTGACGGCGAAGCAGGCTTCACTGACACCCTCCGACCGCACGCCGACTATGGGAGCCGGCGGAACACCGGCTGCCTCATACGCCTTGTGAGATTGCGACAGGCTTGTCGCACACACAAGACTTCTAATCGACAGCCCTTGTTCTTAACGCCTGCTCCTTAATATGGAATTTGAGCCGCCGCGCCACTCTCCGTTTGATACGGCCCACGGCGGCAAAGAACGTGTCGCTTACGATCCCTCCATAAATTCCGGGGTCGTCCCCGACACATACATTGCCTTATCCGGGGCTGTCATAGCAGTTTCTAATAAAAGTACAGACATTATCATCGGTGAGAAAGTATGACATACATTAGTTTTCGGAAATGGTTATGGACATTGCTTATTTTCTTACGGATAGCATTTTCTGTATGTCTGTCGTTCAGTGTCACCCACCGGGGCGATGCCAGCTCTATGTTTCGTGCGGATTATAATCATAGTTCAAAGTCTGTTCGCTCGGAGTTGATGAACACGCCGGGACGGGGTATTCCTTTGCATTCGCCTGAAAAAATCTCCACAGCTCCCGTTGGTCGGTAGTATTTTTTCGGGCAAGTGCCGAACACCCCTTTTTCTCCCGTCGTGCCTTGTGGTCAACGAGCGAACAAACTTCAAACAGCGATTATACGCATTAAAAAAATATCGCTTTATGACACTGAACGACAGACATATCAAAAATCCGAGCTTCACATCATCACCAGCTCATACCGCATTAAAAAAGGCGGCTAAGGTGGTGGGGTTGGCGATAACGGCGATTGTCGGGTTGCTCCTTTGGGCGATACTCAAACCGATATTCCGAGGTGTAGGCTGGCTAATATCCATACTCACCGCAATAGGGATAATCTATTGGATAACGACACTCTAAAAACATTTGCGACTATGGCAATGAACACAGTGAAAGGAACACAAGCGTTCCAAGACACAATCGCCCAATATCTTATGGCAAGGGCTGAGAACGACCCTCTTGTAGCGGTAAGGCTGGCAAATCCCTCCAAGACGATGGAACAGTGTTGCGCCTATATCATTGGAGAGGTCAAGAAAAGCGGATGTTGCGGTTTTACCGACGATGAAATCTTCGGCTGGGCTATGCACTTTTGGGATGAGCCGGAAATCGAGGTAAGCAATACAGCGACCAACTGCCACGTGGTAGTTAATCACGTTGTGGAACTCACCGAAGAAGAAAAGGAACAGGCACGGCAGGAAGCCATCAACAAACTCCGTGACGAGGAAATGGCTAAAATGCGCAGACCCAAGACCACCGAGAAGAAAGCAACTGAGAACAATCCCCAAATCGCACAACCCAGTCTTTTTGACCTCTAACACTTTACGACTATGAAACCCAAGACAGCATTACATAAGAAAGTGGTAAAACTATCTGCCACACTGCGCCCCATAACCGCGACACAAAAGCAATGGGCATACTCGCAATGCTTTGAACACATCGCCTATCGTGGCAAAAACGGCTCTATGGTATGTTCCGAATGTGCCCACGAATGGTCAGCGGAGGGTAAGCGTGGCAATAAATGCCGTTGCCCGAAATGTGGGGCAAAACTCACCGTCAGCCACTCGCTCAAACGCAAATCAACGCAGACGGCACACTTTGCGGTTGTTACCACAAGGGATAATTTTCAAGTAATTAGAGTGATATACGTTAAATGGTGCAGCCGTAAGGGTGAAAAAGCTGAATACATCGTTAACGAGGCGTTGCAGCGTTGGTTTGACGCCGAGGGCAACGAGGTGAACATCGCACGGAAAAAATGCTTTATGCCACGATACTGCGATGCGTGGAATTTTGACAGCGACATGGAGATTAGGAGCAGAACCGCCAATTACGACAATATCCCCATATACGCCACATATCCCAAATGCCGTGTCCTGCCGATTATCAGACGCAACGGGTTTAATGGCTTCCACTACACAGACCCCTACGACCTGCTGAAAGGTCTGATGTCCGACAACAAGGTGGAAACCCTTGTAAAGACAAGGCAGTATGGGTTATTGTCATACTACCTCTACCGCTCACAATACCGCCGTGACAGCTGGCAACTCATAAGAATATGCCTGCGGCACAATTACAAAGTCAAAGATGTTACGACATGGTATGACCATATCAACACTCTTGAACGGCTCGGCATGGACATTCACAACCCCCTCTATCTATGCCCCAAAAATCTTAGGTCGGAACACAACCGCCTTGTGGAGTTGCTGAAACGGCGTGAAGAAAAAGTGAGGATTGAGCGAGAGCGAAATGCGGAGATAGAGCGTCAAATCCGACAGAGAAAAGACGATGAAGCGAAAAAGACCTATCCGCAACGGATGTCACGATACCTTGACCTCGTGTTTTCTGACGGACTTATTGAGGTTTCCGTGTTGCAGACCGCCGAGGATTTCTACAACGAAGGCGAGATAATGCACCACTGCGTATATACCAACGGCTATTACGCAGAAAACAATTCCCTTGTGATGTCGGCTCATATCGGTGACAAACGGTTAGAAACTATTGAGATAGACCTCAAACGCCTTATAATCTCGCAGTCGCATGGTGCTTATAATCAAGACACCAAGTATCACAACCGCATAGTGTCGCTTGTGCAAAGAAATATCCACAAGATTGCAAGGAGAGCAAATCAAAAATCCGAAAACGCTGATGTAATATCGGCATGATGTCTAACCCGACCTGCGTCAGCAATGGCGCAGGTCATAAATCCTCCGATTATGAATGTAACATTTGAACACCCGACAATCATCTTTGATGATAAGATAGCCGAAACCATCATAGAGTTTGTAAACCATATTCTCTATGCCGACAGCGAGGAAACCCTGCGGCAGATTGTAGCCGACTTTGCCGACAAGTACGACCTTGACCGATACTTCGTCTATGGCTACGGCAGCCACCACCTATGGCTGAAACAAAGGGAGATAACCAACCCCGATATAACATTTGAATATCGGATATTGATTGT
>CAJMDR010000063.1 GCA_905212215.1 uncultured Porphyromonadaceae bacterium | reverse complement strand
GTCATTGATCTTTGCCGAGGAGACGCCGATGGTCTGGGTAACGATGGTAACGGTGCCCTCCTCCACGTCGAAGTCACAGATAGTGAGAGGAATACGTTCCGCCACCTCGTTGACGCGCACTATGAGAAACTGACCGGGCTTGGCGCTCCGAGCTATGCGGGGTGCATAGACGCGCATCTCGGTCACCGACGGCGACAGTTGCCGTCTGCTCTTTATTTCATACATGATGCAAGTTTTTCGATGGATATTATTTCCGGTGGTTTTTGACGGAACGGAATCCGGAGGTTTACGAATCCAGTTCCGGTAATTTTTACGGATATAAATCCTGATTTTTCGATGGGTATTAGATTAGATTGCAAAAATAGCTCTTTTATTCCACACCGCCAAATCCTTGTCCCACCCACTCTGAGGTGGAGTCAAATAGCCTGTGCAAAATTACCAAATTTTGTTGCTTGGCGTCTCAACATAAGAAATGAAATTCACGAAATTTTCAATTAATCTCGTATCGGATTTAAAGATACACCCACACAAAATAAATAATCATTAGAATCTATATTGCAAAAGTAAAGATCAAGTAAAAAATTTATTCCTACAGTTGCTCATCTTTCAGGTAAAAAGTAGTCGTTAATCTTAAATTCAATTTATATATAACTGCTTAGTAATTTCAATCTTCATCATCTTCTTCAGAATAATTAAATTCCACTTTGCTCTGTAGGATTATTTCATCTAAGACCTGAAGAAGAAGCCCATTCTTTTCTACAGTCTGAAGGTAGGCCATCAAGGTAGGAATATTTATTATTTCTTCGATACAATCAAGATATTTTTTAACGATAGTCTTAACCGGATAAGTTTTCAGTGCATCAGATTCAATTCTATTTCTGATTTCATCTATTGAATCTGCTGCTTTTATCACAAAAGTAATGGGGTACTTTTCAATCTTGTCTATATCTAAGAAGTATTTCTTAAAATCAAGTGTTTCCGTAACCTGAAAGAAACGCCCTAGCGGTCTCATCACAAAATCTATACCGCCATCATTTGCGTTAGTTCTACCTGTCTTATATAGTTTTAAGTTTTCTGCCTCTATCTTTTCTAATTCATAGCCCCAGTAAATATTCTGTTCAATGTAATAGAATTTTAAGATAGAATAACTTACGATTTCAAACAATCTGGCGTCAACATTAGGGGCAAGTAACCCAAGAATGAAATTCTTAATTCCTTCTTTATCCTTACTCCCCACTGTCTGCATCTGCTGACAGTGGTCGATAAACCTTACAAAAGAATCCTGCTTTGTCTTAATATATTTATTTATTATAGCTATTACAGCTTCAGCTATATTATACCATTTCTTATTTATATAAATCCAAAGAAGGCTATCATTTACCCAGTACCTATTTGTTTCCTGATTCCGAATAATAGGTATTAAGTTAGCCGTGGGGAAAAATTTTTGAAATTCGGAGTTAGTTCTATTATTCAAAGAATGATTCTGTAGCTTTGCGCCAAAGGGCAGTTCTCGCTGACGTTTGAAAAGATAAGAAAAGATAGCACCTTCATAGTCTGCATATTTGCCTTTTTTAGCTTTATGATAGTTATGGTTAATATAATCTTCCACCACTACATAAATTGAATAAAGATTAGCGAAACTACCTCTTGCCTTAGAACCTTTATCCGCAGATTTAGTTTTTTCATTAAGGTACTGTATTAGTAAGCTGCTTTCAAAAACAGCTTCTGCATTATTCCCAAAGAAAGAATCTAATACTTTTCTAATAGCGCCAGTAAAACTATGTTCCGTAACCATATTTAAAAATCAGTATTTAAAAATCAGTGCCGAATATGCTAGGCTGTTCTACTATTTGTGCTTTTATCCCATTGCGATTTTTCACTTTAGTAGTTTTGCCTTCTTTGACCAACTGTTCCCCATTAAATTCAGAAGCTAATCCTAATCTTCTAAGACCTATCTTTATATATTCTTCCTGAATTTCTATGCTTATGCTTCTGCGGTGAAGCTGTTTTGCCATAAAGCCAGTAGTAAAAGAACCCGAAAAGGGGTCTAAAACCACATCGCCTTCATTAGAACTAGCCTTAATGATACGTTCCAACAATGCTATAGGCTTTTGTGTCGGGTGGTTTTCATATTCTTCCATTCTATATCTGACCCTAGCAAAATCCCATACATTCCCTGGAATTTTTTGTGTATTATATGGTTGAGGGGGATTTTTTCTATAGTCTATAAGTTTACGCTGTGAACCAGTCTTAGCTTCTACTAAAATATCATCAGCATTGAAAGTGTAGTTATCTTTATCTTTTACACAGAATAGAATCGGCTCATACATTGAACCGAAGTATTTTTTAGCTTGAACTCCTGAACTATCATAAGCCCAAACCAATCTAGACATTATAGTCAGCTTGCTTCTAAGGAATAAATCAAAATAGGGCATAAATTGTGTAGAAGTCATTACATAAAATGCTCCATTAGGTTTAAGCTTATTCACACAAAGCTGAAGCCATTTATAACACCATTCTATATAATCTTCATCTGAAGACCATCTATCTTTTAGTCCTGCAAAAATCTTACCTATATTATAAGGGGGGTCTGCAAAAATTAAATCTACAGACCCATCAGGAACAAATGATAGGGATTCTATTGCATCACCAAAATAAATTCGGTGTTCATCTGTGCCTAATATTTGAATGTTGTCCATTGCCATAAGCATAGTTTAGATTGCAAAATTACAAATAATTCAGAAGAACTCAGCTAAGTCTCACCTTAAAGTTATCTTAAGAAAAAAATGAACCGACTACAGAAGATGTAGCCGATTCATTTTTAAGGGGGTGTCTGATTCCTGAATAAACCTTATTCGGAAACAGGAGCCATGATTTTCCGTACAGTGCCGTCCGTCATTATGCAGATGTTTATTTTACCGGGCTGTATTGCGGGCAACCGACGGCCTTCGAGATCATATATTTCCTTGATTTCGGCATTGTCACCTGAAATTTCACCGACAGCGTTGATGTCGCCTATTATTTCGGTAAACTTGCCCCATATAGGTGCGTTGCGGTATGCCTCCACAGCACCCACAGGCACATGGAGGGTAGCTTCCTGATATGGATGTATGACGATTCCATTGAACTGGGTGTTGGGCAGCACTATGTCGCCGGTGGTTGCCGGAGGTGTGGTGGGACGCAGATAGAAGTCGCCGATAAGAGGATTGTTCTCGAAGGCTCCTTTTTCTACAGTGTCCACGGTGGAAGGTATGGTAATCTCGGTAAGGGCAAGGTTACAGAGTGCCTGCTCGCCGATGAACTCCAGACCCTCGTTGAGCGTCACTGTCGCCAGTTTCTCGCTTGCACAGATACCAAGGCGCTCGATACGCTTCAGGCCGGTACCACATGTGAAGGAGGTCATGTTGTTGTTGAAAGCGTATGCGTATGCGCCGATACTCTTCACCGAGTTAGGCACGGACACAGCGCCGGTGAGCTTGTTGTTCTCGAACACCATGTCGCCCACATATTCCAGACCTTCGGGCAACTCAGCTTTCGTAAGGGAGCAAGCCTCGAAGGCACCGTTGCCGATACCTTTCAGGGTGGAGGGGAAGTTGATGCTTCTGAGTTGCGAGCAGAAGGCGAACATCATGGTCGGAATTTCCTCTATGCCCTCGCCTAACTCCGCATTACGCAGTTTGGAGCAGGAATAGAAAAGGCTTCGGCCCGGATGTTTCACAGAACCGGGAACCTTGACCGACGTCAGGGCGGTACAAGCGTAGAACGACAGATCTCCCAATGTTTCTATGCCTTCGTTGATTTCAAGGTTGTTGAGCGACGAACAGTAGGTGAAGCTCTGGAATCCGGTGGATTTCAACGATGCCGGCAGCGTCACCGACCGCAGCATGGAACAGCGCTGGAAGCACATGCGGCCTATCTTCTCCAGCGTATTGCCGAAGTTGACAGTTGCAATGCCCTCGCAGCGGTAAAAAACATTATCGCCCAACTCCTTTATTCCGGAGAGATTAACACTGGTTATTCCCTTCATGGAAGAGCACAGGAAGTCACCGAGTTTCTCTACTCCGGCTGGGAAAGAGACATCCCCGCTGAGGGCGGGAGCCGCAACAAGCAGTTTGCCGTCGGCGGTGGCGAGCATATTGCCCACAATTTTATAAGAGGTATTGCCCGCGTCAACGGTAATCTGCGTGAGAGCGGGATTCTGGCTGAAGGCGCCTCTTTTGATGCTGTTTACGGCACCCGGAATGGCGATGCTTTTCAGCGAGCAGCCGGAAAAGGCCATCTCGCCTATCTCATTGAGGGTTCCCGGAAGAGTGACATTCTCAAGAGCGGCAAGTTCAGCAAAGGCATAGTCGCCGATACGTTTCACCGAGGAAGGAACCATGGTGTGTGCCTTTACGGCAGCGGGGGCAACTCCTATCAGCAGCGATTTGTCTTTGGAGAAAAGAAAACCGTCGGCGGCGGTGTAGCGCGGATTGGCGGCAGCGACACTGATGGATGCAAGTGACTTGCAGCCACGAACCGGATTTTTACCGATTTTAGTCATTCCTGCGGTAACATTGAACGATTCCAAAGCGCTGCCACGGAAAACATAGTCGCCGATAGAATCAAGGTGCGACGGAAATTCTATTGTCTTGAGCGACGGACAGCTGGCAAAGGCAGCGCTTCCTATCTCTTTCAGGTTTGCCGGAAGTGTCACCACGGCCAGTTTCTCGTTATTCGAGAAAGCGCCGGAGTCGATAGCCTCCACATACCGGCCGAACAAAATCTCGGTGAGGTACTTGCTGCCGATGTTTGCGTTTTTGCCGATGCGGGTGATTTTATACTGTGCGTTCTCGTATGTTACCATATCGGGAAGCGCCACTCTACCCTGCCGGGACAGTGTCACCATATAGTAAAGCATGGCGGTGCCGTCGGAGGTGTTGATCTGCCATTGCGTACCGACCTCATCGGTGTAGTTTACAATGCCGCATCGCCCGTAAGGAGACGCAAGGAGCATTGCCAGAAGGGCCATAGAAACGGAGAGGATAGATTTTTTCATAGCTTGTAATGAAAAAGCCCGTAGGTGGCAGACCGGAACTAAGGCCGGCCTGTCACCGTCGGGCAGAAAGGATGATTATTTTACAAATACCTTCTTGAAACTATTGTCTGAATACTGGATTATTACCAGGCCTTTGCTGTCGGCACTTATTCGGCGTCCCTGCATGTCGAAGTATGCCACGGGCACTGCCTCTGTTCCGTCTATGGTGCTGACCCCGCCGAAGTTGTGGCCCTTGATGGTACCGAAATCTTTCCATACGGGAGCGGTCTTGTAAGCAGCTTCGGAACCTACCGGCACATACAGTGTGATAGCAGCCATATTCAGCTGATAGAACGGTTCCAGATCGGGGTCGAGCACTGCGGGCACCTTGGCGGGAGCATATACTTCCTTAAGATTGTCGCACATTGCGATGGCGTAAGCAGCCATGCTTTCGAGGCTATCGGGCAGCGTTATGGTGGTCAGAGCCACGTTCTCATAGAGAGTCTTGGCTTTGATAGTCTTTAGCGCGGAGGGGAAAGTGAGTGACTTCAGTGCGTCACATTTGTTGAAGGCGCAAACGCCGATGTCGTTCACTCCGGCGGGAATGTTGATTGAGGGGAGTGCGATGCAGTTGCTGAAAGCATCGTAACCGATTGACTTCAGGCCTGCGGGGAGAACGACCTCTTTCAGATCGGTGCAGAATGCGAAGGCACCCTGGCTGAGCGAGGTGACGCAGCTCTCCACAGTCACCGAGGTGGGTTTCAGACCTGCCGGGCAGCAGTAGAGGATGCTCTTGTCCTTGCTGTAAAGGAAGTTCTTGTCCACAGTGTAGTAAGGGTTGTCGGCGCAGAGGCTGATTTTGGTAAGCTTCTCGCACGCACCGAAAGCGCCGTCACCGATGAAGTTGATGCTGTCCGGTAGATTCAGTGTCTCCAGACCGGCACGCCAGAAAGCGATGCTGTAGATTGAATTCACCGTGGAAGGTATTTTCAGGCTCTTCAGGTTGAAGCACGACGAGAATGCTGCGGTACCGATGGTGGTGAGGCCTTCGGGCAGATTCACCGTGGTGAGGTTCTCGCACAGGTTGAAGACGAAGGACTTCAGTGATTTGATTTTGGAAGGTACTGTCACCTCGCGCAGGCTGATGCATCCCTGGAAAGCGGAACTGCCAAGTACAGTAACGCTTTCGGGTATGTTGACGCGCTGCAGGGCGGTAGCCTCGGAAAATGCCCATTCATCAATTTTGGTAACCGAAGAGGGAATGGTGGCCGAGGTAATCTTTTTGTTCTTGTTGAAAGCGCCGCGGCCTATGGCCACTACCTTGTACTTGACATTGTTGTTGACCACCGTGTCGGGCACAACCAGGTCGCCCGAGAAAGTGGCGTTGGCGGTAACCTCGCAGGTATTGCCCTGAAGGGTCTTGTAGTAGACACCGTCGGCGAGGAAGATTTTGGCATTGGCCACGATTGCGGTTGCCGTGGCGAGAAGACAGACAGCCATCAGCCGCAGTGCTCCTCTGAAGTAGAGTTTCTGGTCCATATGTAATTTTATTTGGTTGAATTCCGGGGGAAATTTCATGTTGCAAAATTATTTTCGTTAATCTCCTCTTACAAATTTTTTATATATACAAAAATGCTATGTGTTGGGATTGTAGTATGATACAAAACCACTTCAACCATATAAATCATTGATTTACAGCGGTCTACAATTTAAGAGAACAACAAAAAGAAGTATGATGAAGAACCGATGAAGTAGTATACGGATTCAAAAAAATTGAATATACGAACCTTAGTTATTATCTTTGCAAACGAAATGTCGCGGAGGAACGATTATGTTGAGATTCAAAGTTTTATTGTTGGCCGCATTTTTAATCTCATTGGGGGAAATGTGTGCGAAATCCGGTTCGGTGGATTTGAAGCGTCATTATTTTCAGGAACGCTCCGAAGATGCCTCTTTACCCATTTTTGTACGTGTAGGCTATCTCGACAGCCTGCTTTCGATGACGAAAAACAGTAAGCAGCGAAAGGAAATCCTGCTTAAAAAAGTGGGGATATATCATGACGCAGGGTTGATGGGCCGCGCCCTGAACGACTGTGAGGAACTGATGCGCAACCTCTCGGAATTCCCCGTGCCGGAACAATGTCTGATTCTTTACCGTGGCGCTCAGGCTTATTTCTACAACACGGACTACAGCCGGAGCATAGCAAACGCTATCCGCCTGACGGAGTTGCGCAAACCCGATTCTCTGACATACTACAATGTGCTCGCACATGTGGTGCATGGCGACATCTATAACCGGCTGCAACGCGAAGACATGACCATTAAGCATCTCAACACCGCGCTCAAGGAACTCGAGAAGACTAAACGCTTCTATCCGGCTGCTATGGCCAATGAGCTGAAAGCCCGCATTCACGGCGTGAGGTCAACGATGTACCTCTTTAAAGGCGAGTATGAAAAGGCCTTCACCGAGTTCAAGAACGCCGAAGACAATACCGACAACCTGCAGATTCGGACCGGAATCAATATCAACCGCGCTCAGATTTATACAAAGCTGAAGGAATACGATATTGCCGAGAGCTACTACAAGAAGATTTTGGCCGAAATATCCAGGCCTCACTACTTCAACGGACTGGCGGTGCTCAGCTATATGGACCTTCTCATGGAACAGGGTCGGTATCAGGATGCAATCGACCTGTTCTACAAATACAAACAGTATGTCGACATTCTGAAAGGCGACCTGATTACAGGTTTAATCTACCGCAGCCTCGGGGAAGCTTACGAGCATCTGGGCGATTACCGACAGGCATACAATCATCTGCAAGTATCGGCGCTCATGGAGGATTCCATAGCCCAGAAAGAGAAGGAAGTGCTGATTCTTGCCCGCGACATTGAACGGGAAGAAGAAAAAAATACACTGGAACAATATGAGAGGAAGGCTCAAACTGCCTCCATTTCCGCTATCTGCGTGGCGGTGATCTGTCTGCTGTGCGTGGCAGGAATATTGCTCCTGCGACGCCGCATGAAGAAAATAAAGGCTCACAACAGCACCTTGTCCGACAAGCTTGCATTGATTGAAGATGAATACAAAGGTGTGTTCAAGGAATCGGAAGAAACACTCGCTACCAAAAACAGAGAACTGACTTCGCTCGCCATGCAGATTTCACAAATCAGCGAAGCGATTAAATCTTCATTGAAATATCTCTCGGACAAATCCATGCACAGCGACGACAAGCTTAAGGCTGTGGGCATGGAACTGAAGAATGTGGATATGCACGACGATGTATGGAAAATGTTTGAGAAATATTTCGGACAGACGCATCAGCAGTTTATCCATAACCTGTGCAAGGCTCATCCTGACCTCACCAACGGAGAGATAAGAATGTGTACCTTCATCATTCTCAACCTCACCACCAAGGACATAGCGGCAATAACCAACCGCGGCATAAGGGCTGTTGACACGGCGAAATACCGTCTTCACAAGAAACTGGGCTGCGAAGAGTCCACCTACATGTACCTGCAGAAATTCCTTTAGCGGGAGTTTAAGGAATTTAAGGAACTTAAGGGGGTTAATGAACTTAAGGAGTGTAAGGAGTTTAAGGAATTGGCGCCCGGGTTGCCGGCTTCCGCTCAGCGGAAGCTGCGGTCATCAAGCGCTGCCTTAAAGCCCTTAAATTCCTTAAAGCCCTTAAACTCCCTAACCGCCTGAAAAGGAAAAGGCCG
>CAJMDR010000062.1 GCA_905212215.1 uncultured Porphyromonadaceae bacterium | reverse complement strand
CTTGATAAGCTGCATCTATGGTGCACTGAGTTGCGTATCAGACCAGGCAACAGAGATATTTGGTCTGATAGCGCGTTAAAACATTAAGGATAAATAAGGGAGCGCGGCTTTTTGCTGCGCTCTTTTCTTTTTTTACGGGGAGAATTTAAGAGGCAGGCCTCTTGTACAAAAACAAAAGCGGATTGTTTACGAGTGGATAAGAGGTGGAGTGGAGGAGAGGTGGAGTTAATGGAGTGATTTTCAATAATAAATTAAACTTTGTTGCGTTATTGTTGTCAAAGCCAAAGGAGAAGATTTTTCTCCGGCATTAAAAATGGATAAGGAAAGAAAATTAGTCGATAAATTCGGTCGTGACCCAGGCTTTAAGGCTCCTGAGGGATTCCTTGAGGAGGTGTATAAGCAAGTGGCTGAAAAACGCGGACAACTACCTGAATATAAGCATGATATTAAGGTGGGTGTCTGGCATAGGCTACGTCCGTATGTATACCTTGCAGCTATGTTTGCAGGCATCTGGTGCATGATGAAGGTTTTCAGTGTTGCATCGGAACAGACGAATCTAACGTCTGCACCTATAGCTCAGGAACAGACAGTATCGCTCGACAATCCTCCGGCTATGATAGCAGAGGCAGCCGTTTCTCCGGAAGTGGTTCGGGAATTGCAGATAAGCGAAGAACTTAACGATCCAGCAACTACCGATTATGAGCTTGAACAGGACATGCAGAATAATTATAGTGATTTCGAAGACTTTGAAGAAGCCTTTGACTATGATTTTGACCAGCGTTATTCAAGCATTGATGTAGACGAAATTGTTTCCGAAGCAGAAAATACGGAGGTTACCGCGTCGAATGACTTATAAAGGAGATTAGGAAATGAGGATAACGTTGTTGACATTTTTACTGGTATTTCTGCTTGGCAGCACAACCTCTGTCCATGCCGATAAACCCGGAAAAGGGGATAACGGACAATGGAAGAAGGAGTTGCGCGACTTCAAGTTGAAATTCCTTGCTCAGGAAATGGAATTGCGCGAGGATCAGCAGAAACAGTTCTTCACTCTGTATAACCAGATGATGGAGGAGAAGGAGGGAGTAATGCGTCAGGCACGGAAAGCCACACGCAATATGGATAATGCCACAGAGGATGAATACAGACAGGCCAATGAGGCACTATTGAGAGCCCGGGAACAGGATTTAGCCATAGAGAAACGCTATGACGAAAAATTCCGCACATTCTTGACTCAGAAGCAGATTTTCAAAATGAAAGATGGAGAGCGCAAATTCCGCGACAAGCTTCATGAACTGCGTCATAACCGTCCGCCAAGACCTTCCAGAGGTTGTAATGACAAGTAAACACTAAAGCGTGCCAAACAGTTGGTGCGCTTTTTTGGTTATCCAATTAGTTTGATTAGTTTTGCACAATAAACCCAACCCCAATGCTATGAAGAAAATACTCATAATTCTTATGGGAGCACTATTATCATTTAATCTGGATGCATCCGGAGGCAAGGAAAAGGCATCCGAAGGGGGAACCTTCGAGAAGCCGGATTTCGCTTTTCCGAAGTCCGTGGAGAAACGCGCTAAGGATGAGCTTAAGCGCAGTCTGCCTTCGCGTCCCGAAAATGCGGTGAAAGCACTGATGCAAATAGTGATTGCCGAGAATTCAATCTCAGTTGAGAATTTCGACAACACTATGAAGCTGTGCGATTCGGTAGCAAAACTGTTGCCGACGCCTTATCACCAGATAGTGCGGTCTCTGCAGGCAGAAGCATATTCAGAATGTTTCAATGCCGATCAATATAATTACAGCAATCTCAAGCTACCGCTGTCTGAACCATGGCCGGAGAATGTGCAGGAATGGACACGCGACATGTTCGCGATAAAAATCATGCAGTTACTTCAGCAGTCGATACAAAATGAAAGTGACCTCGCCGCAGTGCCGATTGATAAAATATCATCGTTGCTGGACCATTGCACGGCAGTAGACAGACGTTATGTACCGTCGGTGTATGATGTGCTTGCATGGCGTGCCACTGAGCTTTTAGTGTCGTTTGCGTCGCAGCAGAGCGTTATCCCGTTTACTACCGATGCCTCGCAGCTTGCACTGCCGGAAGCAAAAGCATCTGTAATGCGCACGAATATCTATAACGGGCTGTTGAAGGCGAACGCTGATAATCCCGATGCATACGCGCTTGTTATTTCCGATATTTGCTCGCCCGGGAAAGAGGATTCCGCCAAAAGGTTATACGAAGCTTACAAGAAAATGAGCGACACCCCGGCTTCGCTGATGCTGCTTGACAACCTATGGCGTTATGTGCAGGCATCAAAGGAGAACGAGAAGGATGATGCAAGTTCTTTCAGTCTCGGCATTAAGGATTATTACAATCTTTGCGCCAAGGCGTTGAAGCGTTATCCCGATGCCGACTATGCGCCGAATGTGAAAAGTCTGCTGAAACAGATGTCACAGGCCCGCATAGGAGTGACACTAAAGAGTAACTGTCTTCCGGCCGACAGCCTTTCCGCAAAACTGAAGGTAGAGAACATAAACAGCTTCTATCTCCTTTTAGTGAAAGTGAATACTGACGGGAAAGACAGATATGTCAGGAACAAGGAGCTTCATGGTGGAACCGTAGTGGCCAGAAAGAAGGTGGAAGTTCCTGGCACGGTGCCGTTTATTGTTAACGAAACTGTTGAATTCGCTCCTGTAGCTACCGGATACTATGCAGTCGTAGCCTCGAGAACGGAGTCATTGAAGGATGTCATTGGTCTCGGTACGTACGACATGACTCCTTTGATGCGAGTGGGAAGCCTTACAGCCTTCACTACCTGGTCTTCCGGTGGAAAGGCAGATGCTGTGGTCTATGTAATAGATGCCGGAGAACAGAAACCGGTAAAAGGAGCAACCGTAAAACAGTACGCGACAAATTATCCCGACCGCGGGAAGTTGCTCAAGACCTCAGAGACTGATGCCCAAGGTGCCTGTGGCCTGGTAAAGAACAACGAGAGGCTCGACATAAACCGGGGAACGGAACAGTTCTCCATGTCGTCTAATTTTTACAATTATTCCGAAGGTAGTCAGGACGTCATTACCCACATCAAGGTCCTTACCGACCTTCCCCTCTATCATCCCGGCGATTCCATCGGTATTGCCGCTATCACCTATAAGGAAACCAAGAACGGCTTTGTCATCTATCCCCGTTGTCACTTGCAGGCTGTTCTGTACAGTGTCAACAACGAGAGGGTAGACACCATAGAACTCGTTACAGATGAGACTGGCAGAGCTAAAGGGACTCTGAAGATACCTTCTTCAGGAGTGTTAGGCAACTTCAACATCATGGTGAAAGAGCCGGAGAATAGGAAGGCGGAAGTCGGCTTAGCTTCCGTCATGGTGGCAGAGTATAAACTTCCTACATTCTTTGTGGAACTTGACAGCATAGCGCCAGAATATACACCTGGCTCCGAGGTGTCTATAAAAGGCTCTGTGAAGACTTATAGCGGCATGCCGGTAGGTGGAGCCACGGTGACGCTTAAAGTCGATTACAGCCCATTATTGAGCTATTGGAGGTTTCGTGACAATTTCGCTACATACGGCGTCTTGGCAACCGCCGATTCAGAGGGTAAGTTCTCATTCAGTCTTCCAACATCTAATCTGAAAGGAACCGTTTTCGAAAACGGTATTTTCACCGTGCAGGCCACTGCCGTCTCTCCAGCAGGAGAAAGCCAGCAGAGCCAGACCGAGATATTCAGCCTCGGACAGGGGTACAGCCTCAACGTTTCGGTACCGGACAAGATTTCCGCTGTGGAAAATGAACTGAAGATTTCAGCGAAGGTACTGAATGGCACAGGCACAGAGGTGAATAAGGAAGTGAGATATGTAATGACAGATGAAGCCTCAGGAAAGAAAATGCTGTCAGGCTATTTCACTTCCCATGAATTTGTCATTCCGATAAAGGAGTTACCTTCGGGCCGGTATAAATTAAACTTTACCCTTGCGCAGGACACATCGGTAAAGGCCGAGTCCCAGGTAGCTGTCTACCGCAAGACAGACAAGATACCTCCATACGTTACCTCGCTTTGGTTACCGGAAAAAGTGATTACCGCTACCCCGGGTGCCGGGACAGTCAAAGTGCAGGTAGGAAACAGCTATAAAAGCGAGGCGCTGTTGTGCCAGATTGCCTCCGACACAGCACTGATAAGCCGACGCTGGATTTATCCCGAGGGCAAGAACATGACGATTGAAGTACCTGTTCCGGGCAAGAACAGCCGTATTTACGTAAGCTTCATTTCCTGCCATGACTTCATAGTCTGCAACGAGGAAGTGGAAATACGGGCTGCCGATGCCGACAGGAAGCTGGATATTGAAGTGGTAACTTTCCGCGACAAGCTTGTTCCCGGTAAAAATGAGACATGGTCGTTCCGTTTCCGTGACACTGTCAAAGGCTTACCCGGCTCCATACCTGCCTTGGCTGTAATGACCGACAAGGCCATCAACGCACTTTATGACTTCGACTGGTATTTCTCAACAAGCAGAGGTTTCTCTTCTCCTGTGCGCTGGAATTACAATAATCCGTTGAATACCGTCTGGAACTACTATGCAAAGATTGCAGGGCGCGAGAAGAGCTTTGGCTTCGTGTTGCCGAATATAGAGACTTACAACCAGTCGTTCTATCCTGTTGTATTGTATGACTACGCCTATGCCCGGCCCCTCATGAAACAGGCACGTTCCGTCAGTGTAATGACAATGGCATCCGTTTCCAATGATATGGCCACCGAGGAATCCGCCGATGAGTCTGAAGCTCCCACCGCCGGTGCAATGCTTGAAGGAAAGGCTCTTGGTGTCACAGAGGCTCAGAAGAAGCCGGAACAGAAAGAGACATGGCGCCGTGCGGAATATCCGTTGGCTTTCTTCAAGCCTATGCTCATTTCCGAAGAAGACGGCTCCCTCGACGTCGAGTTTGAAGTGCCTGACTTCAACACTACCTGGCAGTTCCAGCTCTTAGGCTATGACAAGGAGATGAATACCGCCAAGAAAACACTCTACTCCGTGGCTTCCAAACCGATAATGATACAGGCTCTTGTTCCACGCTTCCTGCGCACTTCCGACAAGGCGGCGCTACGGGCTACACTATACAACAACACCGATGCGGCCAAGGTGATGCAGGGCACAATAGAAGTGTTCAATCCTATGAACGGACAGATTCTGGCTCACAGCATCGTAAATGGTCTGCATGTGAAAGCTAAGGAGAGCGTGGTTATTTCGTTGGATTACACCACGCCCGACAATGAACAGACTCTCGGGATCAGGGTAAGAGCCAAGGCCGATGGATTCACTGATGGCGAACAGTCTCTGGTGGGAATCCTTCCCAGCTCTTCGCCTGTATTTGAGGCAAAGGATTTTTACCTCGGTCCACAGCAGAATGAGTTCAGCATGAAGCTTCCGGAATATAAAGCCGGATCCAATGTCACTTTGCAGTATTGCGACAATCCTGTATGGTATTGTGTGACTGCATTACCCGAAATTTCTATCCCGGAATCCGACAACCTTATCAGCCTTACCTCCGCATATTTCGGCAACGCCCTCGCCTCAGGCCTTGTTAAGCGCTATCCCCGCATCGGCGAGGCCATAAACCTGTGGCAGGGTACACAGACGCTTACTTCGCCGTTGCAGCGTAATAGTGAGCTGAAGACTCTTGCGCTCAACAACACAATCTGGGCACGCAACGCCAATGCGGAAACTATGCGCATGAGTCGTCTGGCAGAATTGCTCGATGTTAAGAAGAGTGAAGAGGCTCAGGCTTCGTTGCTGAAGAAAATTTCTTCGCTGCAATGTGAAGACGGTGGCTGGCAATGGATGCCGGGAATGGATCCATCACTTTATCTGACCACCAATGTGCTTCTCTACATGGGTCAGTTAAAGCAGATGGGATGCCTCCCTGAGGCAACGGATGTAAGGTCCATGCTCAGCAAAGCGCTGAAATTCGCTGATGCAGAGGTGCTGAAGGAATATGACAGAATCAAGGCTCATAAGCTGCCTTTCCCGACACAGTATATGCTCAGCTATTTCTACATCCGCAGCTTCTACGGCGATGTACCCGTTACAGGAAGACTGAAACAGCTTCGTTCCGAGACAATGCGCAACCTGATTTCAAAATGGCGTGGTCTAGATGTGTATAATACCGCTACGGCAGCTGTTACGCTGTTCCGAAACGGCTACAGGACTAATTCTGCTTCCATTCTTGAATCATTGCGTCAGAAGGCATCCTCGACCCCGGAAAAGGGCCTGTGGTTCGATAATCTTAGGTCTACGTGGTCTTCATTCAACACACTCATCACCACAGCTCAGGTGCTGGAGGCTTATTGCGAGATAGAACCGGAGGCCAAGGAGATAGACCCGTTGCGCCAATGGCTAATCCTCCAGCGGCAGGCTCAGGACTGGGGTAACGACCGGGACATAGCTGAAGTGGTTTACGCCATCTTGTCGTCCGGCTCTGACTGGACCCGAAACACGGCTCCCGCAACCTTCACTCTTGGCGACAAGGTGCTTGAACCCGACAGTGTCCAGGCACTTACCGGCGAGTTTACTATGTCACTTAATGCTGTAAGTGCTTCGGGTGCCACCTTCAAGGTGCTTAAACACGGCAGTCATCCTGCGTGGGGTGGTGTGCTGAGCCAGTTCATCCTGCCCATGGCTCAGGTAAAGCCGGCCTCTGTACCCGACCTTTCCATTGAGAAGAATGTGTATGTGATAAGTAATGGCGCCGCTGGTGAAACTGTTACTCAAAGTGACAGGCTGAAAGTAGGAGACAAGGTACGCGTGACTTTGACCATTACCTGCGGCCGCGACATGGAATATGTAGCCGTTACCGATGAACGTCCTGCCTGCTTCGAGCCTGTGAATCAGTTGCCGGGCATGCAGATGCAGGATGATACTTTCTACTATTCCGAACCCCGCAACGCGCAGACGAATTTCTTTATAAGCTACTTAGGCAAGGGAGTGCATACCCTCAGCTATGACTGCTATGTGCAGCAGGAAGGCAGTTATTCCATAGGCATTGCTACGGCACAGAGCCAGTATGCTCCTTTATTGACAGGACATAGCGCAGGAGCAGTACTGTCAGTATCGGGCAAATAAAAAGATTTAGACTTTTGCGCGATCCCGCCGGGACGACATTTCGTTCTGGCGGGATTTTTTTGCGGCATCCTCAAACATTAAAGAGTGTTAAAAGTGAGGATGTCTTCAACCTATTCCGTTTTTGCGGTGTTTTATAATCAAACAACAAAGACAAATCGTTTCATGATGTTAGGTTAGTTCGAAAAAGTATTATGTAAAACACGCAATGCAGGCTGGTTGTGAAACCGGCCTGCATTGTTTATACAATGTTCTGGTTAGTTCAAAGATATATGTTGGCGATTTTCAAGTAATCTCCGAGGGCGACTTTATGACGCACCCTCCACGTTTATTGCTGGAGCATGGCCAAGTAGTCCGCCACCACAAACGTGGAGCCTCCTATGAAGATAAGGTCATCGGGAGTGGCGAAGCTTAAAGCCTGGTCCACAGCTTCGGGTACCGAGGCGCTGAGCATTCCTTGCAGACCTGTCTGGGTTGCAATGTCTGCAAGTTGTTCTATCGGCATGGCGCGGGGCACCGATGCCTGGGTGAAATAGTAGTTTGCCCTTTCCGGGAAAAGCGGCAGTATGAATTCCACATTCTTGTCTGAGACAAACCCAATTACAATATGCAGCTGACCTTCCGGATGAAGAAGCTGCCAGTTCAGCAACTGGCCAACATTGCTTTCTATTCCGGCAACGTTATGGCCTGTGTCGCAGATGATGGTGGGCGCTTCTCCTGTCTGCATCCAGCGGCCCATAAGCCCTGTCATTTCCTGCACCTTGTTGAAGCCCCGGTAGATGGCTTCCGGCGAGGTGGGATGGCTTTCCAGACGTGCAAGAGCGTGCAGGGCGGTGAGAATGTTATGAGCCTGATAATCGCCTCCCAACGGACACCAGGAGTTGATTCCGAGAGGATGAGAGATATGCCATTGGCCTGAATATTTGTCTCGGCTTACTTCGAAACCGAACGGATTGTCGGAGGCGTAGAGCAATGGCGCGTTCATGGCCTTTGCTTTCTCTTCAAATACTTTGCAGATGTCGGGGTCCTGACGTTCGCCTATTATCACAGGCACTCCCTCTTTTATGATTCCGGCCTTTTCAGAGGCTATCTCAGGAAGAGTATGGCCTAAGAACTGCATGTGGTCATAGCTGACATTGGTTATGACGCTCATAAGAGGAGTGATGATGTTGGTGGAATCGAGGCGTCCTCCCATTCCGGTCTCTATTACCGCTATGTCAACATTTGAGCGGGCGAACCAGTCAAAGGCCATTGCCATGGTAAGCTCAAAGAAAGAAGGAGCATCTGGACCGGGTTCCGGGGCATACTCCTCCACGAAGTCAGCAACGGCGCCACGCGGTATCATGGAACCGTTCACCCTTATGCGTTCACGGAAATCCACAAGATGCGGCGAAGTATAAAGGCCAACCTTGTAGCCCTGCGACTGCAATGCCGCCGCCATGAGGTGGCTCACCGAACCTTTGCCATTGGTGCCGGCGATATGGATGGTAGGATACTGGCGGTGGGGATGACCCAAGGCTTCATCAAGCGCTTCCACTCGTTCCAGTCCCGGTTTATAGGCTGCCGAACCAATGCGCTGGAACATGGGCAGCTGGCTGTAAAGATAATCGATAGCTTGTGTATACT
>CAJMDR010000061.1 GCA_905212215.1 uncultured Porphyromonadaceae bacterium | reverse complement strand
GGCTATCTCGGCGGCTGCCGACAGGGCGAGAGCAGGAGATTCTGTCTCGGCGCACTCATCGCTCGGAGCGGTGGTGCAGGTCGTGGCCGCTATGGTTTCTGTTTCCTGAGTGGTGGCCTGCGTTTCCGCAGCTGAAGGGGTAGCAGAGAGGGAGCCGCCTTGGATGGCGGGGGTGTCGGTAAGCTCCGGAGCGTGTCCGGCGAGCTCTTTTTCGTTCTCGTTCATACAGGTATCTGTCGGTGTATTTTGAGTTGTCTGTTGGTGAAGCCGTCTGCAGGTGGAGTCACTTTACATCGCCTTCATTGTCGCAGTTTCTGTTTCGCGCCCAAATTTAGCAATAATTTTTCACATGGCAACGCCGTATGGTGAAAGTTTTTGCCATGACGGTTTGGAACGTAGCTGCTTTCAAGGTCTCTTGCGGTTGCCGTTACACGGCAGTTTTTAAGGCTTTTTGGGTTTGGGTTGTTGTTTTAAATCAGTGTTCTTTATTGTGTAGCCATCAATGGTGGCACTTGTTATTATGGCATATCCCGGTTCCGGATAGTCGGATTCGTTGGTCTTCAGATTCTGTATGGCCTGGACTATATCCATTCCTTTGATTACTTCGCCTATCACTACGTAATCCTCGTCAAGATAAGGAGCTCCGCCGATGGTGCCATAAGTCTTGACTACCTCTTCAGGGAGTTTGATGTCGAAAAATTTATCGGGAGTTGCATTGGTGTAAAATCTATCTCTGTAGTCACCTTGATATTTCAGCCTTCTGCTGGCGCAATACTTCAGCAACTGTGTATTGTCATATCTGGCTGAATCGGTGACGATATAGAACTGAGAAGTAGAGCCTGAACGTTTTGGCTTGCTGTCATCTCCTTCGCGGGCAATGGCTACCGCACCATATTTGTGGAAACGGGGTGTTTTCTGGAAAAGCTGTCGAGGCACAAATGGAGTGGCGGAAATTGTGTCGATTCCAGTTTCAAGACTTCCGGCACCGAGATATTCTCTTTCTTCGGCACTCAGGGTGGCGGCACGTTTTGAGTTAGGGTCACCTACCTGCACCATAAAGTCTTTTATGATGCGGTGGAAACGCATGCCATCATACTCTTTCCTGCCGATGAAATATGCGAAAATGTCGTCTACTCTCTGTAAGTTGGCATCGGGATATAGCATAATCTCTACAACACCATTTTGTGGGTTGATGGTGTCGCCTTCCGGAGAATAGCTGATATTCAGTGTGATTATGGCTGTATCTTTTTCTTGGTTGACAGTCAGTGTATCAGGTTTTCGCTGTTGAGCATTCAGCCCATTGTTGAGTTGTGAGCTGTTGGCTGCCTGTTCTGCTTCATGAAGGAAGAAATTACTTATATTGGAACTCCTATTGTCTTTTTTAGTTCGTTGAGGTTTTTGTTTGTCCTTTTTCTTGTCGTCTTTTTTCTTTCCTTCTTTCTTTCCCGTCGGCTGTGTGGTTGTTGTATGCTGTTTGCTTGACTGGGCAAGAGCCGAAGGTACACAGATGCCATTGAAGAGGAAAGCTGACAATATCAGAGCAATGATGGATAAATGTCGTTTCATAAGTGTAAAAAGTATATTCTGTTGGTTACTGCATGGAGGGTGAAGTGTCATGCCATGCTTATTTGCCCGGATAGATGCGTTTGAAAATGCGACGGAAATTGTTGTCGTTCAAACGCAATGAATCCGCCTTTTCCATGAAATCGTCGCCCCAGAGTGACGGGAGCAGTTGCGATATGTATTTATGTTCGCGGTCGCGGTCTATGGCCGATGCCACTAACTGATTGATTAGCGGTGCATAGCCTTCGGCATTCAAGGCATTGAGATAGCGGGCACTACTGCACAGATACTGCCCTGATTCATCGCACGCTATCAGGCCTTTTACCAGTTCCGGTAAATCGGCCGGCGATGAACTCTCGGCATTTACTATCTGTTCGTAAACACCCATTGCTTTTTCCTGTGGCTCCATAGGGCTGTTGTATTATTAGACTGCAAATATAATTAAAATTCCTCACATGGCAAAACAGCCCTCAGCTGGTTCTGACAAAAAAGAGTGCGCGATTTTTTCGCGCACTCAAAAGTAACTTTTAAATTCACTGTCATTCACCACTCTTCTTGCGGGGCGTGGTTGCAGCTTTTTTCGTTGTCGAGGCACTTTTCTTTGTCGGGGCTTTCTTTGCGAGAGCGCTTCTGGTAGTTGCCGTTGTCTTGGCTTTAGTTGCTTTCTTCTTGGGAGCTGCCTCTTTCTTTGGAGCTGCTTCAGCCTCTTCCTCGTCATTAGTCTCCGCCTCAAGCATATTTGTACGCATGGATGTGATCTCCTTGTTCAGCGCATCTATCTCCTTGGCCTGATTGCGGATGGTGAGCAACAGAGAATTCAGCTCTTCGTTCTCTATCGACGACGGGAACTGTTCCTGAACTCTCACTAAGAAATCGGCCAGCACATTCATGTAATTGATGAAGGCTGCGTAGGGAGAGTCGTAAGGGGAGAACAGAGCATGGCTGGCGCCATCGGCAAGCTGTTTGGTGCTCATGTAGTAGAAGTGGTCGGAACTTTGCAGGTATTTCCAGTCCTGTTTCAGCCTGCGGTCGGAGGCAAGGTTTACTCGCTCCGAGACGCTGTAAAGCTTCTCTAAAGCACGGTTCTGGAGTTCGTTGCCCTTCCATGTCGAGATGTCGCGCGCTTCGTCTGCCCATGACAAGGGATATGGAACAGCTAATTCGGCGACGGGTTTATAGCGCTCTATGGCCTGGGTGGGTGTGATGAGTTCTATGCCCATTTCATTGGCGAAGCGGGGCAAAGCCTTAAGGAAATCGAAGATGCCGGTGTTGGCGGGAAGGAATTCGCCGAAGGTCTCCATGCTTAGCAACAGATTCACTACCTGTTCATTCTGCGGCATGGATGCTATCCAGCCCATGAACTTGTCGGCGGTGAGAGGATACTGGTCCCAGGCAGGATTGTTGAAGTTGCGGGTTATGTCGCCGCTGAGCTTGTCATTGGTGAGGAGCATGTTCAGCGAAGGTGCTGCAGCGGAAGAATAGACATAGTCAGGCGAACGCCAGCCCAGAACATGCTTTGCGCCGTCGGTGAGTACTCCCTTGAAGCCCATGGCAACAAGCTGCAAGGCTATGTCGTCGTCGAAGATAAGTTCGGTATTCTCCATGAAGGTGGGAGTGTGTCCGAATACCTCCTTTATGAGGCTGTCGTGGGCATCTACCTGACGGCGGAACTCTTCGGCATCCTCTACCGAAGCCAAGGAATGTGAATAAGTGCCGCTGAGGAATTCCACGCAGCCGGTATCGGCAAGTGTCTTGAGCTCTTCTATTACCTCCGGGACATATTGCTGAAGCTGCTCTATGGCGGTGCCTGTTATCGATATAGCCACACGGAGGTGGTCGCCATACTGCCTGTGCATCTCGTTGAGGGTGCGGATAGTGGGAAGATAGGAGTTGTTTCCTATACGGCTCACTATCTCGTCGTTGGCGAAGTCATCGTAGTAGTAGTGGTCGTTGCCGATGTCGAAGAAACGGTAACGTTTCAGCCTGAAGGGCTGATGTATTTGGAATATGAGACAGAGCGATTTCATATCGGATCGTTGTGTGTTTTGTGTGTTTAACGCCTTGCGTGGGCGATTACTTGTTTGTAAATATCGACAACTTTTTTGCCGGCTTTTTCCCAGGTTATACCCTTGATTTCCTCCAGTCCCTGCTGTTGCAGTTCATGGTGCAGGGCAGGGTAGCGTACCAGACCGTGGATGGAGTCGGCCATGGCATCTATGTCCCAGTAGTCTGTCTTGATGACATTGTGAAGAATCTCGGCACAACCGCTTTGTTTGGAGATAATGCTCGGCACACCCATCTGCATTGCTTCCAGAGGCGAGATGCCGAAAGGCTCGCTTACTGACGGCATGATGTAGACATCGCTGGCGGCGAGCATCTCATAGACCTGTTTCCCTTTCAGGAAGCCGGTGAAATGGAAGCGGTCGGCTATGCCCCGTGCTGCCACGAGGTTGACCATATCGTCCATCTTGTCGCCCGAACCGGCCATTACGAAGCGTACTCCGGGAGTAGAGGAAAGGACTTTGGCGGCCGCCTCCACAAAATACTCCGGACCTTTCTGCATGGTGATACGGCCAAGGAAGGTGACTACCTTATCTTTTCCGTGGCGGCGGGGAAGGTCGAGTATGTCCTGGCTGAGCGGAATGACGGCGTTGTGGACCGTGGTGACCTTGTCCGGGTTCTGGTGATATTTCTCTATCACAGTGCGACGGGTGAGGTCAGAAACGGTTATGATATGGTCGGCATGGTCCATACCGTCTTTTTCTATGCGGTAGACATCGGGGTTGACATTCCCTCGCGAACGGTCGAAATCAGTAGCGTGGACATGGATCACCAACGGCTTGCCGGTAACGTTCTTGGCGTGGATGCCTGCAGGATAGGTGAGCCAGTCATGGCTGTGGATTATGTCGAAAGGCACCGTTCGTGCTATGACTCCGGCAACGATGGAGTAGTTGTCAATCTCCTCCATGAGGTTGTCGGGATAGCGGCCGGAGAATTCTATGCACCCTAAGTCGTTGAGGCGTTTGTAATTGAAATCGGCGTAGATGTGGTTGCGCAAATCGAAATAGAGGTCGGGACTCATGATTTTCCCTATGCGGTTCTCCACATATTCACGGCTAACATCGCGCCATCCCACGGGAGTGCAGTCGGCGCCTATGATGCGGGCGAACTGTTTGGGCTCATCGCCGTAAGGTTTCGGGAGCACGAAGTCAATATCGACGTCGCCTTGGGCGTGAATGCCTTCCGAAAGACCGTAGCTCGCTGTGCCAAGGCCGCCGAGGATATGAGGAGGGAACTCCCATCCGAACATCAGTACTTTCATGGTCTCACCTCCTCTCTTGCTGTGATTCCTTCTCTGGCGGTTCCGTCCCTGACAGGTTCGTCAAGTTCCTTCATGCACTGGTTCACCATGCGTATGGCTTCCAAAATCTGACCTACGTTCTTGGCGGTGGAGACGGCGCCTCGGCCGGTATACGGCGGGTTGCCGTCATACATCTCGCTGAGGGATCCGATGCAGCCTTTCGGCATTTCGTCTTCGTAGCCTATCAGCTGACGTTCTATGAATCCGGCTCCGGAACAGCCGAAGACCCTGATGTAGGCCTTGGCATAGAAGCCGAACAGCCAGGGTCTGGCTGGTCCCTGATGCACGGCATATTCCCTTTCCAGAGGATTCCCTTTGTAGATGGGTCGGTAAGCCGGAGAACGAGGCGACAGGGAACGCAGTCCCTTGGGAGTGAGCAGTTCGCGGGTACAGAACTCCAGTACCTTGCGGCGCTGACGGCGGTCGAGAGGCGAGTATTCAAGACCTATGGCGATGGCCATGTTCGGCCTTACCTCCGGGTCGACATAATCTCCGTCCACATAATCGTTCAGATAGCCATAGGCGTTGAGGAAGGTCTTGCGGAAACTGTCGGCGGTTTTCTCGGCAAGGTCGTGAAGCTCGGCTATATAGCTCTTCTCCTCTTCAAGATGCTCGAACAGCGAGATGGTGAAGCGAAGGGCATCGTACCATAGGGCGTTGAACTCCAGCACAAGTCCTGAGCGGGGGATGATAGGCTTGCCGTTTACTGAAGCAGAAAGCCATGTTACTGGCTTGTTGTGACCGTCGGTGCTTAGCAGCCCGCTATCTTCGAGATAGAGGTTGTTGATGCGGTTCTGGCGGATAGCTTCTATGAGAGCCTTAATTACTTCGCCATAACGTTCCAGACAGGCAGAGTTGCCCTGATTGTCGCGGTATTGGTGCAGTGCCCAGAGCAACCATAACGGAATGTCGGGGAGATCTATTTCATGGATGGTGGCATCGGTTACTCCGTCGCGTATGCTGCGCCGTAATGCCTCAATGAAGGTCTGTGCAATCAGCTCGAAGTCCTCGCGGTGGTCTATGGCAAGAGTACACCCCGGCAGCGCGATAAGCTCATCGCGTGCTCGCACGTTGAACCAGGGATAACCGGCCATTATGTATTCGCCGTTCTTGTTCTTGAGATAGAACTGTTTGGCGCTGTTTTTCAAGCAATTATAGAACGAGGTTCGGCATGTACGACCTTGAAGCTCTTTTTCGTAAGTGGCTGCGAAGGTAGCTGGAGCGCTCTCGAAAGTGGAGGCGGAGAAGATAATGCTCTGACCCTTCTTTATCTCGCATTCGAAATAACCGGGAACCCAGAGGTCCTCGCAGTAGGGTAGTCCTCTGTCTCGGTCCTTGGAATATTGGATTCCTTTGTACCAATGGCCGTCGTCGACCCAGCGGCAAGCTGTGTCAAGCTGCATGAACAGCTCAGGATAACCGTTGTAGAGGCAAGTGGCTATGCCGTTGTCGACATGCTTTATGCTCTTATTGATGGCGGTGTTCTCCATGCAGAGGTCGTTGGCGTTGCGGAAAGCGAGGAAAGGACGCAGCTGGAGGGTTGTCGGGGAATGTGCCTCCTGCAACGTATAGCGGATCAGGATTCGGTTCTGATGAGAGATAAACACCTTTTCTTTGGTCAGGATAACACCCCCTACACGATAAGTCACCACCGGTACCCGTTCGCAGTTGAACTCGCGGATATATTTGTGGCCGTTGGGACTGAATATGTTGTCGCCGTACTGGTGCAGGCCGAGGTTGAAAGGTGCGCCGTGCTGTATCACTGTCTCGTCGAGCGACGATAGCAATACATGCGCCTTGTCGTCCATCTCCGGGATGGGAATCACTAACAGACCATGTTGTTTGCGGGTGTTGCAACCCACTATGGTAGTGCAGTGATAGGCGCCGCTCTTGTTGGTGCGCAGCATCTCCTTCGGCAATGACTGCTCCAGATTGATCATCAGGCGCTTGTCGAATTTAAGATAGCTCATAGGCCTATGTATATTAGAATTCATTTACTTTACCATACACTCACTCTATAAATTATTAACGTATAATTTTGTTAAATGTTGAACGGCCGGGAAAGTTTTCCCCGGCATTTACACGAATTATTAGACTTAAAATGGTTTATTTGCGTTTCTCTGAAGGCGGCAACGGCAGTTCAGCCATAAGTTGCTTGTCGGCCTCCTCGAAGGGATGGGTAAGGGTGGCCTTGACGCAGGCAAGGAGTTTGGCGAAACGGTTGCTGAAGCCGGGAATGAAATCTGAAGTTCCTATCAGGTCCAGTCGGCGAAGGAACTCCCCCAAGGTGAAGGTGGATGTGTCGACTGCAGGAGCTATCCCTTCCTCATCTGATTTTTCAACCACATAATATACCATTCCGGCACTGTGAAGCCGGTCGCAGATAAAGGTGACCATGCGTACCGGTATGTTGTAGTTGGCGGCTATCTGCGTTACCGACAACGGGGTCTTTCCCAATGACTGACGCTTCATTACGATGGTCATGATGACGATGGCCACGGAACGCCTATATTGCGCCGATATGTTCTCGGCGGCATCGGTGTAGTTGAAGGCGAGTATGTTCTGCGCCGAATAGCAGAGCATACAGCCGAAAAGAAGCACAAGCCACGATAGCTGAAGCCATATCAGCAACAACGGCAGGAAAGCGAAGGAGCCGTAGATGGCATTGTATTTCGATACATATATCTGTCCGTTGACGAACAATAGCTGAAGAATGGTGAAGGCTATGCCGCATACCGTGCCTGCTAACAGCGCATATTTGAAATGCACTTTGGTGTTGGGAATCAGCAGGAACGACAGTGTAAATGCCAATATAGCCAGGAAAATAGGCATACAGTCGAGTACCACGCTGACCACAGGTGTCAGGAAGGCGAAGTTTTCGGCTATGGTGGTGGACATGAAGATGCTTATGCCGCTCTGGCAGACCATGATTATGGGCACCATCAGGCAGATGGCGGTGTAGTCGGTAAGCTTGCGGTAAAAACTCCGTTCCTGCTTGACATCCCAGATACGGTTGAACGATTCTTCTATGCTGCTGAGCAGCGAAATCAGAGTCCATAGCAACATCACTATGCCGATGCCTACGAACACACCTTGTGATGCCTCTTTAAGATATGAGTCCACGAACCCAAGCGCAGCACTGATGGCTTTGCTCTGGCTCGGGAAATAACTGTAGATGGCTTTCTCAAGCATGTTCTGGAATCCGAACCCGCGTCCTATGGCGAATAATAACGCGAAAGCCGGAACGATGGCAAGCACCGTGGAGTAGGTGAGAGCCATGGAGCGAGACTGTAAATTCTTGTTCAGGAAAGAACGTATGCTGAGGTTGAGAATCTTCAGAGTGGAAATCCAGAAATTGTTTTTACGGCTTTCCCATACTCCTGTCCATGCGAATTGTATGGCACCGCGCACCCATTCCGTTGTGCGGTTCCATGCCTTGGTAAGCTTGTCGATGCCTAACATTCGCTTAAGGTCCATTATTGACTTAACATTTTTTTACCTCATTTGGTTGCTGGAACAGGTGACTTGAGAATTATTGGCTGCATGTTGCCTTTTGGCTTATTTAAACGTTCCGGTAAACAATAATTCTCCGTTTTCAGTAAGGAGTGATTGTTGAAACTGATTGTTATGCTTATTGAAGTCGTTTAAACAACCTCTTAGGCTCTGTTAAGAGTCAACATCTCCATGTAGCAGGTTCGATATAAAAGAATCCGGGAGGCAAATAAGCCGGGTTATGTGGGATTGTCACAAGGACAAATCCTGTCTGTCATTTATCTCGGCCTATGGTCACCCATAGGCTCCAGCTGCCTACCCTCCGGCATTGGGCGGGCTACCCTCGAACGCCGGTTTCCTTGACAATCCAACCCCTG
>CAJMDR010000060.1 GCA_905212215.1 uncultured Porphyromonadaceae bacterium | reverse complement strand
TCCGCCTTGCCGTGAACATCCCTCTTTTGCCGCCACACGCCTTTCAGGTGTCATATAGCAAGTGGAGCGACCTCGTGATGAAGTGGCTCCACTGATTTTCGCTAAAAATTTCGGCCGCCAAAAGGCGGCATTAAAATTTCATTTACTATTGTTCTTTGCAAAAGGAGAATCATGTTTCAACAATAACTCGGAAATGTTAACGCTCGAGATTAATGAGTTGAATGCCAAAATATTCATTCCGAATGTGAGTTCCGGGAAACCTATGATTTGCCCTATTTCCTTCATGTTTTTGGCAACATAGTTTTGCGCCGTACTAAATAGTATTCCATGGGATCTATCAAGCAAAGGAAATAGATAAGCACCAGATTTACAGGTATATTTATTCAATATATTGAGAGCCGAAGAACCCAATAATACCTTTTTAATCTGACCTTTCAATCTGCGGTGAAATGACAGAACACCATTTTTAATGTTCTCTTCAGTCAGGTGTGCCACATCAACCAATTCCATCCCGCCGCAATAGAAACCGAACATAAACATATCTCTGATCAGAGAAAGACGTTCATTAGAACTCAAATCCAAATTATCTATTCTCAGCAGGATATTGCGATCTAATTTTCCTTTTGAAACGGTAGGTCTAAAATGTATACGTGTATTCACTTCGTCAAACCATCCGGATATATCGCCGATTAGCCCATCGCCATTTGCTTTATTAAGAATCGCACGGAAATTTCGTAGATAGAATGACTGTGTGGATTCTGATACGCCAGTTTGTTTCAGCCATTCAGCATAACGCAGAATAAATCCTCTGTCTATTTCCTTGAAATCAATGTCTTTCTCATTAACAAATGTGCGGAGGCTGGATAGCAGGCTGAGATAGTTCTTGGCGAGGCTATTACGTTTCTCGTTTTTAAGCGCTTGAGACAAATTCAAGATATATTCAAATATATTTTCCTTGTTCACTTCATTACGCCGGATAAACTTGAACTTGAAATGTTTCTTGAAGTTACGGCAGATAGAAACGAGGTCTTGTTGAAACGGAAAATCAGTCAGGGATTTTGCGATGACATCTGTCATTGATTCAGCTCCTAAAAGAGCCTCTCGGAAATCCTTGATTACATCATCAATACTGAATGGAGAACCCGAGCTTTCACGCTTCTCAATAATGCAATATAACAGACGGATCTGGGAAATAATCCTTTCTCTCTCAATTTGCAAGATGCTTTCGTCAGTTCCCCGGATATCGGAATTGACACTACGCTCAATTCGAGGCTCATGTAGCCCGTAGCTGGCAATCCGATAGAAAACTATACCCGGCTTATTGCTGTTTTCTTTGCTACGTGATGGTCTGAAACAAACACTAATCAAAAACATTGATTCTGAATTGTATTCTTGACAGTATTGTCAATTATAGCATCAGTCCTTCATATATTTCTTTATAACTTTTGAGTTCAATGATCTCAAACCCTATCTTTTCCAAAAAGAACTGTTTGCCGGAAGTCAACTCCTTTTTCTTGCAGATATACCAGCCTCTCCGTTTTTTCTCCGGATTCTTTCTGAAATATTTCATACGTTCAATCAGGAGCCAACGTAAAAATATTTCCTGTTCATCAAGTCCTAAGCCGAAGATACATAAATCACAGTTAAAAATCAGATGTAGCCAGGTGTTCATTCCCCGCCATTCGCTCTTATTTTTACCTGAGAAATCATCGTCCAGACTTTTTGTATTTTTACCTGAGAAATCATCGTCCAGACTTTTTGTATGTAGGAACTCTATCGCGCGTTTGCTTTGACGTGTATAAGATGACAGGCTTAGCTTCAAGCTCGAAGGGTATTCTATCATTCCATTGATATGCCATATCCCGAAACCATAAATATCGTGCAACTCAAAATCAGATGAGTCGGTGTATACAACGTTCCAAGGATAATATGACGTGAATCCGGCTGAAATATAGGGGTGCTTTATTATGTGTTTGTTACTGTGGACGCTCTCCAATAACATATCAAAGTTCGTCGTTAATACGGGAAGATTCAATCTTTGAAAGGATGCGTATAGCCTCCTATGGTAATCGGTTTTATCCCAACCTCGTATATCGTTTATTATTGACTTTATTACGTCTTTGGAATTTGATTCCAGCTCCATAATATCATAGAACTCAGTAAATGTTATACCTGAATCAATCGAAGACAGAGTTGTATATGAAGCCCCTTTCCAAGCCTTTAACAACAACGCACTCCACGATGTATCTAATTCAGTGCTCTTATAAGCATAGCGATTGATACCATTCCCAATGATAAAAGCCAGTTTATCAGAGTTATGAAAAAGGAGCTTTTTTGCAAGTTTTAAATCTGTAACCATCTCTTGGTGTTCCTATGGATTCACTTCGTTTTTAACAATTTTATAATATAGGTCTTTGTTAAATTTGAACATTGCATAGACTCTTGAGTTTTTCTCATCAAGAGCATATCCGAAAACACAATCCGGCGACAATAATTCATCTGTCGTTGCATCGGGTAGCACCGCTTCAGCAAATTTCAATCTGCTTTTATTCAGTGATTTGATTTTAAGCCATAATGCCTTTAGTTCCGCCTTTCGTTGATGGTACAAGGTTTCAATAAATGTGATGTCATTATATCCTTTTTGCAAATGAAGATTATCCAGATAGTCAATGAAAACGCTGAAATTATTTTCATCAAATTCGCCCCCCGCATTATAGTTATAGTCAAAAATAAATGCTCCTTCATTAAATCCGTATGGATTCATTAAATGAAGAATTTTTCTATCTATGGACAAGGGGTCTTTGTCGCCTTTGTTCGGCACCATATTACATTCCGGACAAGATGGAATAAGATTGTAGAAACTCAAGGCAAGAAAAGGATAGATACTCTTAGGCAAGAAATGATCTATATGGGGTTTTATCACATAATTGTCCTTTGCATCGATAGGTTCAATGATGCTTATTCCACAATAGGGGCATATTTTGAGTTTCCGGTTTTTTATGAACTCTGTTTTATCAAACGCGGCTGGATTATCGTAGATTTTTTCAACGAAAATGTCATATACGATGGAATGAAAATCTTCCAGAATCTCAGTAGTTTTATACTTGATACTTACGAGCCTGGACTTGGTCAGTTTTTGAGAATAATCAGGACATTTTGCAGTAATAATGCGTATCACTTTAAGTAATATTGCAAAATCTCCATATAGTAGTTTCTCAATATTATTGCCCTCTGATAATTTATTTAAGAATCTTGCAATAAAAGAGTTAGAATTGGGCTTAATCCCAATTTTACACTTTAGAATCTTTTTGCGGCCGAATTCCCGAATCAAAACCCCTCCGTTAAGATAGTATTCAATGCTTGAACGGAGAATTGGGGCATACTTATTAGAATAAGCTTTAAGAGCTGCAGTGGAAGGAGCTTCAATCCTGTACATTAGGCTTATGCAATCTTATATAGCTTTTTATCATCTGATCCCCTACGTATTCAAGCAAGTTGTTGACTTGCTTCCGTTTGGTATTCGTTGAAAGCTCACGAATGAAATTCGTGGATATTTCGCCAACCGCAGAAGCATCAAAAAAGAAACTACTATTAAGTAAATCATAGTAATTGGCACCGAATGTTTCTCCTTCTACTTCAACTGCGGTTCCATTTCTAAGATATAAAGTATTATGCGTAAATATATCTGTAAGAATGAATGGAGAGTGTGTGACAAGAAGTATCTGAATTGATTTTATAGAACGATTGCTGATATTACACCAAGACAACGCCTCCAGAAGCATTCTTATGAATCTTCTTTGAAAGTCCGGATGAAAATACAATTCAATCTCATCAAATACAAGGCAGATATTGCGGTATTTAACTCTTTCTTTGTCGGGCTTTATACTCTCAATGTTCTTTAAATGATATAGGATATAACTCAAGCAAGTAAGGAGATGCCGCTCACCACTACTCATTGCTGCCAGACTCATTTTAGGACTATCAAATGAAGTCCAGCTCGAAATTGCTTTTTCCTCAGTCTTTTTGAACTCTAAATGAAGATTATAAAACGGTGGAGGAAGAAGCCTATAGATATCACAATAATGATTGATCCGTTTTCTTTTCAATAATTCGTTGACCGATATCTGGTCATTATCACGCCACCTATAGAAACCTTTCTTTATATAGTATTCAAGATAGTCAAGCACTTGTTCTATCTTAAGAATCAAGTGGTTATGTTCATCATCTTCAATGCTTTTGTCTTTGAGTATTTTTCCAATCAGAGTATTAACGCGCTCCGGGCAACAGTATTGATAATAGTCTTTATCATTGGACACCTCATGATAGTCTTTTTTATCTTCTTCAAACCTCATTACATAATTATAATCCGGATAGCGCAGACATAATTTAATGGATTTGTATGCAAGATAAAATATACTCATTTGGTAACATTCCGAATCAGAATCCAGATTGGATGTTCCATATAATGTTGAGATTCGTTCATTCCAGCATTTTTTGAAGATATCGACGAGCAATTCTCCATCTATCCAGCTGCAGCTATCCTTTATAATATCATTAAGGATTTTGGTCTTTTCATAGATGAACTTATGATTGAGTTCTACATATAAAGTGTCAGGCTTGTAATTATCAATGAAACTCTTTCCCTTGGCTTCTGCCATAAGGGCAAGCATATTTATCCTGTGTTCAGCTAGATATGCCTCTTTATTTACATTTATTGTTCCGTTTGCCCTATATGGCGTTATTACAATGGGAGTATAGTATCCGTCATTCTTATGGAACAATCCGTCAAGCCATTTACCGTTACTTAGTTTTTTAGGGACGCTGTCATTCGTAAAATTTGCATATTCGTCTATGTTGTAAGCATATAGGCTATAATTCGTAATAATGGTATAGAATAAAGATTCAAGGACGGAGTTTCGATTCTCTCCTTTATACAGAGGATATGGAACAAGCCTGTCTTTTTCTTGAATGTACAACTCCAGTTTTGTGTTACGGCCGGTTATTCGATACTGAACATTATCAACTATAAAATACAAATCGGCAAAAAGACCATATGCGTAGTAAAGTTGACGATAAGAGTTATGGGATTTTTGTTTGCCGAGAATCTTTATTACAAGGTTGTTTATCAATGCAAACATAATGTCAAGCAAAGTTGACTTCCCGGCTCCGTTTTGCCCGACGATAGCATTTATATTGATTTTAGGTTCTCCCTTCTGTGTATAAATATCACGTATAATCTCATGAATGCGAGGAAGAACGACCAGGTTATCCCCCATCGGTTCTTCATATTTGCCAAAAGGGAACCAACCAGCCTTCAGGACTTTTGCGACCTGTTTAGACTTGGAATCGATACGAATACCTAACAATTGCATATTTAGGTGTAAATATGTGAGTATCAGAACGGCGATTTAGCGCTATCGAAATTTGAATACCCTGTGTGACATTTAGACAGGGAATCAATATCGCCCAAAGCAGGCAGACTGTCGGATTGCTCTGAACTGCTCCAATCGTCTATTCTATTTATATCGCCCCTGAACCGCATCTTCAAGACATCTTCTTGTCCATTGTTGTTCTTTGCCACAGAAACGAGCAGAACATTTTTAATATCATAAGAATCGTCCTCGTATGTATTCCTTTGCGATAATTCCGGTCTATCAAGAAGAAGCACTATATTCGCATCCTCACATATAGTTCCGCTATCACGAAGATTGTGCATTTCCGGTTTAAAAGATACAGGATTCTTTTCGATGCGGTATTCAGCATTACGATTGACCTGGGAGGTAACTATAATCGGAATACGTAGTTCTTTTGACAAGCTTTTAAGTTTCCTCATACAGTATGCAACATCCTGATTTCGATTCTCATGTGGCACAGAGGGGGATAAAAGTTGAAGATAATCGATGAATACGACCTTGATGTCATGTTGTGCCACCATTTCTCTGGTTCTGTCGCATAGTTCCTCTACTGTCAAAGTTTTATCATAAATCCATAGTGGCGATTGGTTTAATGATGCTATTTCGTTATTAATGACCACCCAATCTGCTTTCGATAACATGGCATTTCTAAATTTCATGTTATCAATTTCGCAAATAGCAGACAGCATTCTTGATATGAAATGGGAGTCAGACATATCCAGCGAGAAGAACAACGACGGTATGTTGTATTCAATAGCCATATGCCGAATCAGATTTATCATAAACATTGTTTTCCCCATCAAAGGTCGAGAGCCAATTACAATCAGATCGGATTCGTCAAAACCGCCTGTCAATCTATCAAGTTCCTTAAAGCCTGAAGGTAGACCGGATAGCCCTGACTGTTTGTTTGAATTCTCACATAATCTTTCGATAAAGGCCGGGATGAGATTATCTAATGTATCCATAATTGATTACTGTTCTAATGATTTCTCAAATGCCTCGGAGGTTTTCTCTACATCTATCTCAAAATTATCCTGAATATATGAGGCCATTTTTCGCAATAATGGCTGCATCTTTAATCGGATATCAACCAACTTATTGTAGGTGTTTTCAGCTTCTTGTGACACAAAAATATCGTTTTGGAGTCCATGAAAATACATACGGGCAGCATTTGGTAAACTTGAATAGAACTTATACCCTGCTACTATCGCTTCATGCCAGAGGTTATGGAAATCTGTTATTATTTGAGATAATTCAGGGTCATAGATTCTGAAAGTAGAACTGTTTATCATTGCGTTCCATATGTCAATGGATATGAAAACTCGTTCATCTACATAGAGCGGCGATTCGCTCACAAATTGATCCATTACTCGGAAACTAAAGTTCCCCAAAAGTCTGTCAAGCCATTTCCTATCCTGATTTTTTCGGAAATCAGATTCCGGATTCTTCAGATTATCCCGTTCTCTCGGGGATAAATCATTGTATTCAAAAACCGGGACTGGACCCAATGCCGGTCTGGGATATTTGGGAACATCGTATACTTCTCTTGCCAAATCTTTTATCAACTTTGAATATTTTGCGTCATCGCTGAAATCAAATCCGACCCGCTTGCTTATAAGGGTCGGCAACGATGAATCAAATGTTCCGCGCCGTAATATTGGCAAGAATTTCGTAATGGCAATATTTCGCATCAATTCAACACGTATGATATTGTCCTCGTAAACGACGCCAGCAGATAATGAACTTATGCTCTTCTCTTTATATTCAGGAGTTCCTACTATTATTACCTTATCGGAAATATCAAGTCCTCTGCTCATAAAATGTGGGAGGGGGTATCCGCCTGGCAGGTATTTATCCAAAAGCACATATATTCCGAATTGAGCCAGGTCATTTGCCAGTTTCAGAACCCACTGCTGATGCTCATCGTTATCCCACGAGTAGCTGATAAATACTACTTTTACGCCCGGCGGAATTTCATCAAAGACAGAATCTGAAGGACGAGTGTCATTCGTATTATCTCCTTCAATTCGGCCTAGGCTCATAGATGCAGCTTCTTTCTTGCAGTCGTCCATGCTGTCAGGAACGGGTACTGCAGGTCTAATTATTGATGCCCTTGGGTCATTATTAATATCCTCTGGCTCAATAGATTTGTGCGCAGTCGGATCGGGAATATGGTAATGTTCAAATATTGCTGTAATCTTTTCTTGCAGGCTTTCCGAACCGCCGGTCAATTCGGTAAACAGGGATAAAGCCTCGGGGATTCTAAGATTGATGTTTAAATCGGACAATCGTAGCTTTGCGTATGCTAATCTTGAAATACCGGAAGACTCTGGCGTAGTAATCCCGACTCCGGGGAATATGTAAGAATCTGCAAATCCGAGTTTGTTGAACAGTGCGACCAGCTTGGAGCCACTTAAATAATCAGGAGCATTGGAATCCTTTTGGGCAAAGAGTTCCGCAAGATTGTATATTACGGTGTCAGGATATTTATTCGTCTGCTCCATTATCAGTCAGCAACAATCTTTCAGAGGCTTCGTCAATCTCGACCTCATTTATATCTTTGCCGATTACTATCTCAAACCGTTTGAATAGTTCAAAGAACTGATCTGTAGTCCACCATTCTTTCGTGGCAAACTTAACGAACTTTCCTGTTTCTTTATCCAAACATACAAAAGTGACCGATACAAGATCTCTACCGCCAAAATACGCAGTACACCCCCTGCATGAAAATCTTTCACCATCGTACGATGAAAAAGAGTCGACAAGATATTTTTGCAAAGAATTAAAATACCAGTCTGCAACATCGGCCGCTGCAGTCCCGACTAAGTCATTATATTGAACAGACGCAATCATAAGATATTTTCTTTAATTTTAGAAACGATGTAGCGGACGTGTTCATCGGTTACCCAGGGGCCGGCGGGGAGGCAGATGCCGACTTTGAAGAGCGACTCCGATACGCCGTTGGTGTAAGCGGGAGCGTTACGATAGACCGGCTGCTTGTGCATCGGTTTCCACAAGGGACGCGACTCGATTCCCGCTGCGTCGAGGGCCATGCGCAGGGCTTCAACATTGTCATTGGGCTGGCAGTCGGTTGTAGCAATCTTGGTTGCGTGGGTAACTCCGGCTGCACCTCCTACGGCTCCGGTGATTACCTGCTTGTATGCGTTTTCCTGGCCTTTGATTTTCAAATCCAGGTCGAGTGTGACCGTGCACAGCCAGTAGTTCGAGTCGTATTCAGGCGACGGTGCGCTGTGCATGGTGATGCCTTCTACGTCGGCCAACAATTCCTCATAGAGTGCTTGAACGTGCTGGTGATGGGCGATGTGGTCGTCGACGATGGTCATCTGTCCGCGGCCGATACCGGCGCAGATGTTTGACATGCGGTAGTTGTAGCCGATTTCCTCGTGCTG
>CAJMDR010000059.1 GCA_905212215.1 uncultured Porphyromonadaceae bacterium | reverse complement strand
GATACTCAACGTGTGCAGTAGAGATTGTGATACCACGCTCTCTCTCTTCCGGAGCCTTATCGATATCTGCATAGTCCTCGAACTTTGCATAGCCCTTGTTTGCAAGGTACTTGGTGATAGCTGCGGTCAGAGTGGTCTTACCATGGTCAACATGGCCGATCGTACCAATGTTAACATGGGGTTTGGTTCTGTTAAAATGTTCTTTTGCCATTGGAATTTCCTCCTTAAGAATTTACAATAGTCAATTGTCATTGCTATTCTATCAAAATCGAATAAAAATAGCAAGCATTTTTTATTGATTTATCGAATTATCAGTCTTTTTTGGCGCGCTCGCTGATAATGCTCTCAGAAATGGACTTGGGAACAGGCTCATAGCCGTCCGGCTCCATGGTGTACTGGCCACGACCCTGGGTCTTGGAACGCAGGTCGTTTACATAGCCAAACATCTCAGACAGCGGTACGCGAGCATTAATCTGCTTTGCACCGTTGCGGTCCTCCATGCCCTGGATCTGGCCACGGCGGGAGTTCAGGTCACCGATTACATCGCCCATGTATTCCTCAGGAACGATAACAACAACCTTCATCATGGGCTCCAGAATGATGGGACCGGCCTTCTTGGCAGCGTCCTTAAATGCCATAGAACCGGCGATCTTAAAGGCCATCTCAGAGGAGTCAACCTCGTGGTAAGAACCGTCGTACAGCTCTACGCGAACATCTACCACATTGTAGCCTGCCAGAATACCGCTCTTCATAGCGCCCTGGATACCGGCGTCTACCGCAGGGATATACTCCTTGGGGATGGAACCGCCGACGATCTGGTTCACGAATTCATAGCCCTTGCCCACACCGGTCTCCGGATCAATGTTGGGCATAATGCGGATCTTACAGTGACCGTACTGGCCGCTACCGCCGGACTGTTTCTTATGGCGATAGTCTGCTCTCGCTGCCTTGGTGATAGTCTCGCGATAAGGAATCTTCGGCTCCATGAATTCGATGGGGAGTTTGTCGTTGTTCTCTATACGCCATTTGAGGGTGCGGAGGTGGAATTCACCCTGACCCTTGACAATCATCTGCTTAAGCTCTTTGCTCTGTTCCCAGATCCATGTCGGATCCTCCTCATGCATACGGGTGAGGATTACAGAAAGCTTCTCGGAATCAGACTCGGTTACCGGTTTCACGGCACGGGTATACTTGGGTGCCGGATACTGGATGAAGTTGAATTCATATTCGCAGCCTTTTTGGTTCAAAGTGTTGCCTGTGTGCACATCTTTCAGCTTCACGGCAGCACCTATGTCACCGGCTTTCAGTTCATCGGCAGCCTGACGGATCTGTCCGCAAACGGTGTAAATCTGTGCCAGACGCTCTTTGGCGCCCTGACGGGAAACATTCTCCACGTCATCGCCGGCATGCAGGGTGCCGCTCATTACCTTGAAGTAGCTTACTTCGCCGATGTGCGGTTCTATGGAAGTCTTGAACACGAAGATGCTCAGCGGGCCGTCGGCTTTTGGTTCTACCTTCTCGCCGTTGACTGTTTCGGGCGCCGGCATATCGGTTACGAAAGGACATACATTGCCCAGGAACTCCATCATACGGCGAACGCCCATATCCTTGATAGCGCTGACGATGAATACGGGATAGATGCTGCGGTCGATGAGACCTTTGCGGATACCTTCGCGCATTTCGTCTTCGCTCAGGGAGCCTTCCTCGAAATACTTGTCCATGAGGGTTTCGTCATTCTCGGCTGCTGCCTCAAGCAGCATTCCATGGAGTTCTTCAGCCTTATCCATCTGGTCAGCGGGGATGTCGCTGATGGTCGGTTTGCCACCATCGGGACCCCATTCCAGTTTCTTCATCAGAAGAACGTCAATCACGGCATTGAAACCGGGGCCGGACTGCAACGGGTACTGCAGGGCTACCACTTTGGGACCGAATACCTCGCGCATCTGTTCCATGACGTTGTCATAGTCAGCCTTTTCGCCGTCAATCTGGTTGAGAGCGAAAATAACCGGTTTCTTCAGCTGTTCCGTTACACGGAATATGTTGCGTGTGCCTACTTCCACGCCATATTCAGCGTCGAGAACTATTACGCCGGTATCGCACACTCCGAGGGCAGTGTAGGAATTGCCTACAAAATCATCTGCTCCCGGGCAGTCTATTACGTTCAGTTTCTTACCTAAGAATTCGCAGTTGAAAACTGTCGAGAAGACACTGTAGCCATATTCTTTCTCTACGGGGAAATAGTCGCTTACTGTGTTCTTTGCCTCGATAGTACCGCGGCGTTTGATGACTCCACACTCCAGCAGCATAGCTTCTGCGAGTGTGGTTTTTCCAGCCCCCTTGCTTCCAAGCAAGGCTATGTTTTTAATTTCGTCGGTGTTGTAGGTCTTCATATTATTACCTTTAGTTGTAAGTTCGAAAGTATCTTTTGCGGCTGTTTTACCGCATCTGGAAACAGCCCTTAGAAAAGCGGCTGCAATTTACAACTTTTCGGCGACATAGACTGCTTACTCAATTATGTTTTATAACATGTTTTTGTGTTTACACCTTATTGTATTAATTTTACTCCGGATTTTTAACCTCTCTTCACATCATAAGTTAAAGATGAATTCAATATACGTTCATTTTCCGTTCTGTCGCTCACGTTGCCTATACTGCGCCTTCTACTCGTCATTAGGGCGCAACAATCTACATGTGCCTTATGTAAATGCACTCAGACAAGAGCTTGATTCCTGGAAGGAGTGGATAGTGAAGAATGCTCCGGTAAAGACACTATACTTCGGTGGAGGAACACCTTCATCGCTTGACCCTTACCTCATATTAGATTTAGTAAATCATTTCCGCCGGACTCTGGGGAATGTCTTCTTACCCGATGAAATAACTCTCGAAGTCAATCCGGAGGATGTAAATGAACATAATGTAAAAATATGGAAAGAAACTGGATTCACGCGATTCAGCATGGGTGTGCAGTCTATGATTCCGGAAGAGCTTCATGCCATAGGAAGGAGGCACTCGCCTCAAATGGTTATGAATGCTGCTTCTTTGCTAAAGAATTATGGAGATCTCAGCCTTGACCTAATATGTGGCCTTCCATTGCAGACAATCGATTCTTTTTCCTTTAGTCTTAAAACACTTCTTGGTCTGGAGCCGCAGCATATCTCAGTCTATATGCTTGAACTGGAAGGTGACTCAGCATTGTCGCGTCTTGTCGATTCCGGGAAATATAATGTCCCCGATGAAGGCAAAGTATCTGCAATGTATCTGCATTTATGTTCTGTCCTTGCCGATACAGGCTATCAGCATTACGAAATTTCAAATTTTGCTATGCCGGGTAAACACTCACGCCATAACAGTGCTTACTGGGACTCTACGTCTTACATTGGTCTCGGACCTTCGGCTTCCGGTTATCCGGCATATAATTGTCGTTACACCAATTCTCCTGATTTGGATTCATACGTTAAAAACGGCCCCAATATTATAAAAGAAAACCTCTCTCAATATGATTTACGTGTTGAGTATATTCTCACAAGGTTGAGGACTATGAAAGGAATTGACTGTGCTGAATTCCTCAATCTGTTCGGTGAAAAAGAACTCTCGATACTAAATCAGAATGCGAAACAGTGGATTGAAGAAGGCTTGCTTGAATTTTCGAATGAGCATCTTAGACTTTCTTCTCCGAAAGCCTGTCTTATCAGCGATGCAATCATGACTTCGCTTATATGAGTCCGTTCATCATTGCATACAGACTAAGTCCGGATGCACTCTTGATGCCAAGCTTGGAACTGAGGTTCTTACGGTGAGTGACCACTGTATTGGCAGAAATCCCCAATCTGTCCGCTATCTCTTTTGCTGTAAGTCCGGCCGCTATAAGCCTTAAGACATCCTTCTCCCGCTGGGACAATGGTGCCTGACTGGTTTCCGTTCCGTATGGACTGCCGTTCCTTTCAAGTTTGTTGAATGCGTCAAGCCAGGTCTCCACATCTGCATGAAGCCATATACGCTCAGGAGAATGTTCATGGAAAGAACCATGATTTTGCTCGTTGCAAAGAAGAAGTATATGTTTACGGTAAGGCAGAAGCAAATCAAGATTTGACGAGAACACTTCAGAAGAAAGCAACCATCCTTCAGGGCGTAGATGTGGCAGAGAACGCTCTTCAACCATCCTGACTGGCATATAAAGTCCCAGCGAATTGCATCCTTCTATAATCATTGCCGGGACACCGCAAGCTGCTATATACCTTACTTTTTCAGACATCTTTACTTAATAATGGCAAGAGAACACGTTTGCGTATTCTTGTAGTCTGACGCAGGTCATGGTCAAGGGTAAATATAGCGCTTACAACGGCATTGCAGAGATTTTCGTTGTATTCTCCGCTAAGATGTATCACAAAGAAACTGAGTAGATCCGACAGACAGTCGGCTACCGGTTGCCAATCATCGCCGTTACATTCACCAGCAGCAATTTCAGCTCTTGCTCTCTGGTTCAATTCCTCGCTTAAGTCGCCGAAAAATTTTCTCAACAGCTCAAGATTACCTCTTCCAGTCTCGCTGCAACGGATAAGGGAATCAAGATGCCTCGCAATATTAGGTAACTGAACTTCTGCGTAGAACCTGTCTGTTTCCAACAGGTAGTCACTGAGCGGTTTCAGTTTGAATGTTTTCAGTACACGTTCGGGGAAGAAATCTTCATTTAGACTGATGTTCAGAATTGCCTCTACAAACTCTTCTTCAAGACCTAACTTCTCACATTCCTGCGCAAGAGTGGCATTGCCGACACCGAGCCTGATACCAAAACGGTTCAGGACCGGTATCGATGCCGGATTATGAAATATTATATCGGCGAGTTTCTGATTCGGACCGTAAAGATGCATGATGCATTAACGCTTAGGGCGGCAGAGTATGACCGAAGTCTCCGTCACCACCATATTCATGGGAACATCATGTTCCTCTACCGGTATCTCGTCTATCAGTTGGAAATCATAGCCAATACCGATTTTTACAGCCTTGGTATCAGCCAACAGACGGTCATAGAATCCTTTACCGCGGCCAAGCCTTGACCCTTTTCTATCAAACGCTACGGCAGGAACTATTATGAGTTCCAGTTCCGACGGGTCGACGGTATTCTCTCCCGTGGGCTCTTCTATATGGAACGAACCGAGTTCCAGCCTTTGCTCGTCATAAGGAAGAATTTCGAGGTTCACACCATTCACCCTCGGTAGGAAAAACTGTTTGCGTTTACCCCATTTCCGCAGGAATGAGTGTGTCGACAACTCGTCAGGCAGGGAATGATACATAAGTATCCTGTCGGCAAGCATGAATGCCGCTGTCTGTTCAAGTTGTTCAAAGACTTTTTCCGACGACTGCATTTTCTCCTCTTCCGAGAGCATTCGCCGCATTGAGTTGATCTTACTTCTTATTCTCACTTTCTCCATGCCTGTATAACGTTTTATTACAGAGTTTGTGTTCACTAACACAAATTTGAAATACCCTCAAAGGCTATTTCCCTCCCTTTTTCTTTATTACAACAGGTGACCGGCCAGCTTTCAGTTCAGTAACCGCTCTCGTCACCATGGCGTCATCTCGGTTCACGATACGGAAATATGCGTCAAAACCGAGTATGTCGCGAACTATCACCGCTTTCAATAGACGAATAATCAGAGGTCGGGATTGGTTGATATAGAACCATCTTGCCGGAACACCTTCTGTAGCAGCGTAGTCCACGAACTGTTTAAGCAATGCATCATCGTTCGGCAAGGTCTTGAGAAGCAGTTCCATTTCCTTGCTGTTACCTATCGACTTGCGGTAAGTGTCAGCAATACGCATTGCGAAACGTGGTATCAGACCTTTGTTGTTGATTTCTGTATAATATGAAGTCACTCCCGTAGTGTCTTCAGGTATAAAGATATCGGGCATGATGCCGCCTCCTCCGTAAACAGTCCGGCCGCCTACGGTGTGATATACCTTGCTGCGGTCAAGTTTAACTGAATCCTGATTGTAGAATTCACCTCTGCTGAAACGTTCCAGAATATCCAGATCATATTTGCCTCCCTCTCCCCGCACATATTCCTTTTGTATCGAACGGCCGGAAGGAATATAATATCGAGCCACAGTAAGACGTATGGCAGAATTATCAGGCAACATGAACTGGTTCTGTACTAATCCTTTGCCGAAGGTGCGGCGTCCTATTACAAGGCCTCGGTCATTATCCTGTATGGCTCCCGCAAAGATTTCAGATGCCGAGGCTGAATATTCATCGGCTATTACTGCAAGCTCCATATTCTGGAAACTACCTTGGCCATTGCTGTTGGCCATGATGTCGTCAAGAGCGTTACGACCTTTGGTATAGACTATTTTTCTACCTGCCGGCAAGAATTCATTAACCATCATGATGGCCTGATCCATATAGCCGCCGGAATTACCTCGAAGGTCAACAATCATCTTTTTGGCCCCTTGAAGCTTAAGCTGCAACAAAGCCTGAAGGAATTCCTGATATGTGTTTTTTGCAAACTTGCCAACACGAATATAGCCGATGCCTTCGTCTATCATATATGAAGCATCAACAGAATTGACAGGAATGTCGCCTCTTATCACTTCGTAAGTAGTAGGAGTTGTCATACCGCTCCTAAGCACTTTCAGTTTGACTTTGGTGCCTTTTGCGCCACGCAGATTCTTGAACACTTTCTCAGAGTTCACCCCAGGACCTACAAGAGATGCCGTATCCGCCATAAGAATTCTGTCGCCTGGTAGCATACCCACTTTCTGAGCCGGTCCTCCCGCTATGATTTCCATGGCTATTACCGTATCCTTGATTATCTGGAACGATATACCGACACCGGAGAAAGAACCTTCAAGCTCGGAATTGACGTCCTCGAAATCACTTTTCGGTATATAGACCGAATGGGGATCGAGATAGCTGAGCAAATCCGGTATATTCATCTCCAGCAGGGAATCTACATTCATTGTGTCGACATATTCCTGACTGATAAGCCGAAGGATTTCTCCATACTTGTCAGGTATGTCGCCACTAACGCTGCCATGTCGCAAGCCTGGGAGATTACCCATAAGGATACCCACGGCTATACCGGCCATGAAAAGCAATGGACTTATTATGTAAAAAAGACGGTTACGTTTCATCTTTGTTCGTTAGCGCTTCTACAACAGTTCTTCTTTAGGGAAATACACCACTTCCACTCCAGCCTGTCGCAAAAGATCCAGACCGTTGGTGATACGGTATTCTTCCGCATAGACTATGCGCCGAATACCTGCTTGAATGATAAGTTTGCTGCACTCCATACATGGCGATGTGGTGATGTATAGTGTGCTTCCTGCGCTTGAGTTATTGCTCCTCGCCACTTTGGTTATGGCGTTCGCCTCGGCATGTAGCACATATGGATAAGTTACGCCTTCGCTGTCTTCGCAGCAGTTCTCAAACCCTGATGGTGTGCCGTTGAAGCCGTCTGATATTATCATGTTATCCTTTACTAACAGAGCGCCTACCTGACGGCGTTTGCAATATGAGTTCTCTGCCCATATAAACGCCATGCGGAGGTATCTGCTGTCAAGAATGCGTTGTTTCTCTTTAGGATCCACGGTTATTTGTTTTTGACGGCTCTTGCCGAAGCTTTATAATGTCCGTCGAACGGATTATTTCTCATTTTTTAGCAGGAAGCGCTCAGCATCGAGAGCGGCCCTGCAGCCTGTTCCGGCTGCGGTGATTGCCTGACGGTAGCTGGGGTCACAGACATCTCCAGCTGCAAAGACTCCCGGTAGATTGGTAGCCTGACTGTGACCGTTGGTCTTGACATATCCCTGAGCATCAAGTTCCACACTGTCGCCGAAGAGTTCGGTGTTAGGCTTGTGACCTATTGCGAGGAAGAAACCGTCTATGTCGAGTTTGAAGTGTTCTTCTTCAGGAAGGCCTGCATAACGTATGAGTTCCACTCCCTGTACAACGTCTTTACCAAACAGTCCTTTGGTTGTGCAGTTATACAGCACTTCTATGTTCTCAGTCTTGGCAACTTTCGCCTTCATGAACTGTGAGGCACGAAGATAATCCTTGCGGACTATCATGTATACTTTTTTCGCAAGTGTTGCCAAATATACAGCTTCCTCACATGCTGTGTCTCCGCCGCCGACTACGGCAACGGTCAGACCACGATAGAAAAAACCATCGCAAACAGCACATGCGCTTACTCCCATGCCACGGTATTTCTCTTCGTCAGGAATACCAAGATAACGGGCAGATGCTCCCGTACAAAGTATTATGGTCTCTGCCTCTATCACTTTGCCCTGTTCATCCAGACATTTATATGGTCTTTGGGTAAAGTCTATGCGTTCTATGCTTGAACTACGGACTTCTGTTCCGAAACGTTCCGCCTGAGCGCGGAATTCCTCCATCATCTCAGTGCCGTTGATGCCTTTAGGATAACCGGGGAAATTCTCTATATCGGTAGTAGTGGTAAGCTGTCCACCTGGCTGTGATCCTTCATAAAGCACAGGGTTCAGATTGGCACGACCTGTGTATATGGCGGCCGTATATCCTGCCGGGCCGCTGCCTACTATCAGTACTTTTACTTTTTCAGTGTCCATAGTTTTTGTCTTTTGAGGTTCTGTCTCTGTCGGCTTGATACTTCGGCTTTACTGTCAATAGCTCAAGTCAACGATTTTCACTTTTGGGAAACGCTGTTTCGGATAACGGAAAGAATTGGTAAGCGACGGAACCATACCACGCCTTATCGAAGTTACAGTCACTGTTGCTTTCCCTCCGTTTTTCAGACTTATAACCAGTTTCTGCGGCTGAAAGTTGGACGAATTCACTGTAAGAACAGCTTTTCTCGCCGCCGCAGACTGAT